>NZ_NCFJ01000102.1:0-6846 GCF_002281105.1 Polynucleobacter sp. 35-46-11 | reverse complement strand
CTACCTTTAGCTTGAACTGCTTACTGTACTTGCTCATAAAACAAAACCCCCTTGGTTGGACATAAGGTCCAACTTTTGGGGGTCAGTTCATACGGGTGGTTTTTTATTGGGCATGACCGAAATATCTAAATCAGTTGCGTCCTGTACTTCCAAACCCACCAGCTCCACGACTACTTTCGGTGAATTCTTCAACCACCTTAAGTTCTACTTGTTGGACGGGCATGACTACTAGTTGAGCTAGACGCTCCATGGGCTCAAGCTTGAATGCTGTAGATCCGCGATTCCAGGTGCTGACCATCAGCTGGCCTTGGTAGTCAGAGTCAATTAATCCGACAAGATTTCCAAGGACGATCCCATGCTTATGACCTAGGCCGGAGCGCGGTAGGATGAATGCCGCATAGCGCGGATCTTCTACATAGATTGCTAGACCTGTTGGCACAAGTACGGTTTGGCCGGGAGCAATTTCAATGGCTTCATCAATGCAGGCGCGCAAATCTAAACCAGCGCTACCAGGGGTTCCATATGTCGGCAATTGACCTCGCATACGTTCATCGAGAATTTTGACTTGAAGTTCTTGCATGGAATTTCCTAAAGCGAGTTTAAATTTTCTTGGCGACTAACTGAATGAGCTGGCGTGCAAGCTGGAGCTTTTCAGCCTTGGCAATTTTCTTACCACCGCTCTCATCAATGATGAGCAATTGATTGAGATCGCTACCAAAGGTATCTGGTCCAATATTGCCGACGACCATCGGAATGCCCTTACGTTTGCGCTTCTCTTCAGCATGCTTTTGGAGATCGGTAGACTCTGCTGCAAAGCCAATGCAGTAGGGGTGCAACTTACCACCTTGAGTTTTGACCGTTTTAGCTACATCAGCAAGAATATCTGGGTTTGCAGTGAACTCTAGATTGGGGGCTTGCTTACCTTGACGCTTAATCTTGTCTTTGGCTGGCTTGGTAATGCCCCAGTCAGCCACCGCAGCAACTGCAAAGAAAATATCGCAGTCAGAAGATTGCATAGTGGCTGCATGCATTTCTTTAGCGCTCACGACATTGGTGCGGGTAATTTTTCCAGTTGCGGCGAGTGGTATATCCAAGTCGCAAGGACCAGCAATCAGGTGCACTTCTGCGCCAGCCTCAACAGCTGCGCGGGCAATTGCAAATCCCATCTTGCCAGAGCTGCGATTAGTGATGCCGCGCACAGGATCAATGGCTTCAAAGGTAGGTCCCGCAGTGATAAGTACGCGCTTGCCTACTAATGGTTTTTTCTGAAAGAAGGCAATGAGTTGTTCGGTAATTTCAGCAGGCTCGAGCATGCGTCCGTAGCCTACTTCACCACATGCCTGAAAGCCACTGGCTGGACCGAGTAATGTAACTTTGTCCGCAATCAGTCTCTCTGCACTTCTTTGTGTTGCTGCATGCTCCCACATTTGCTTATTCATGGCAGGCGCAAGTAATAGAGGGCAATCTCTCGCCAGGCAAAGCGTTGTTAGTAAATCATCTGCTAAGCCGAGAGAAAGTTTGGCCATGAGATCTGCACTTGCTGGTGCAATCAGAATTGCATCGGCAGCTCTAGATAGTTCAATGTGCGCCATGTTATTAGCAATGCTGCTATCCCATTGGCTGGTGTAAACCGGATTGCCTGTGAGCGCCTGCATAGTGACTGGTGTCACAAATTGCTGAGCGGCTTCTGTCATCACCACTTGAACGCTCGCACCTTCTTGCATCAACTGACGCGCTAGCTCCGCAGACTTATAGGCCGCAATGCCACCGGAGATACCAAGAACGATTTTCTTATTTAAAAGTGATTGCATGGCGCCAGCTTAATGGGGTTGAGAGGTTTTGCCAAATGACTTGCGTAGCTCACCCCAAATAATGAGGGCTGCACCGATGCAAATAGCGCTATCCGCAATATTGAATGCCGGCCAATGCCAGTTGGCGTAATGCAGGTCAATGAAGTCCACCACAGCGCCATACAGGAGGCGATCCAGGACATTGCCTAGTGCACCGCCCAGAATGAGACTGAGGGACCAGCAGAGCATTTTGTCGCCCAGGCCCTTACGTAGCAGCCAGAGAATGTAAGCGGAAGCTGCTAGGCCAAGGACCGTGAAGAACCAGCGCTGCCAGCCCGAGCTCTGCGCTAAGAAAGAAAATGCCGCTCCTGGATTAAACAGTAGCAACCAGTTCATAAATGGCAAAACAGGTTCGGGTACTCCTAATTGCAGATTCATTAAGGCAGACCATTTACTCAATTGGTCTAGCAATAGCGTAATGACTGCAATCGCTAGGTAACGGAGAATTGATGGGCTTGTGCTCATATGAATTTATAGGCTCGCTTATGCAAACAAGCGTGATTCGCCATCCCCAAAGAGATTGCTAATGCAACGACCGCACAGCTCTGGATGTTCGGTATTGGACCCAACATCTTGGGTGTGATGCCAGCAGCGACCGCACTTTTTATATTGGCTGCCGCGTACGAGTACTTCAAGGCCTGCATTACTCAGCTCTAAGTTAGCGCTAGAAGTAATAGTCACAAAGCGCAAGTCATCTTCAAGGGAATGCAAAATTGCAAAATCGATATCACCTACTTTGATAGTGAGTTCTGCTTGTAGTGATGAGCCTACATTCCCAGCTTCTCGCTCAATCTCAATGGCCTTGGTGACCTCGGAACGAATTTCTCGAACACGGTTCCACTTAGCAAGGAGTTCAGCGGCCTGAGCAATTTCTGGAAAAGCCCCGAACTCTTCCATGAAGATGGACTCTTTAGCTTTTTCATCAGCACCATGCGGGAATGACAACCAGGCTTCCTCAGCGGTAAAGGAGAGGAATGGGGCAAGCCACTTAAGTAGATTGCGGGTGATGTGAAATAGGGCATTCTGCGCTGCACGACGCTCTTTTGAATTCGGTGCGCTGGTGTAGAGGCGATCTTTCAGAATATCTAGGTAGAAGCCACCTAAATCTTCTGAGCAGAAAGTCAGCATGCGCGCTACAGCTGGTTGGAACTCATAAGCCTTGTAGTGCGCTTGTACATCTTGTTGCAATTGATTCGCAAGGGCAACAGCGTAGCGATCAATCTCTAGCCATTCACTGGCAGGCATCGCATGCTTACTGGGATCAAAGTCAGACAGGTTGGCCAACAAGAAACGCAATGTATTGCGAATGCGACGATAGCTTTCTACTACGCGTTTCAGAATTTCATCAGAAATCGTCATCTCACCGGAGTAATCGGTAGATGCTACCCACAAGCGAATAATCTCGGCACCCAACTTATCAGCAACTTGCTGCGGGGCAATCACGTTGCCTACAGACTTACTCATCTTGCGACCTTGGCCATCAACGGTAAAGCCGTGGGTCAACAGCGCCCTATATGGCGGCTTGCCATCAAGCATGGCGCCAGTCAGCAGGGAAGAGTGAAACCAGCCACGATGTTGGTCTGAGCCTTCAAGGTACAGGTCAGCTAAGCGACCATCTGCATTCTCAGCTTCTGGACGATAGAGCTCATTGCGGTGCGATCCACGAATGACGTGCCAATGTGTAGTGCCAGAGTCAAACCACACATCCAAGGTATCGCGATTCTTTTCGTATTGAGCGGCTTCTTCGCCAAGCAGTTCAGCTACTTCCAGTTTTTGCCAAGCTTCAATGCCTTCTTTTTCAACCCGCTTAGCGATTTCTTCGAGTAACTCGACTGTGCGTGGATGTGGCTCGCCACTTTCCTTATGAACAAAGAAAGCCATCGGTACGCCCCATTGACGCTGACGTGACAAGGTCCAATCTGGACGGTTCGCAATCATGCTGTTTAGGCGCTGCTTGCCCCAGGCTGGGAAGAACT
The DNA here is from genome assembly GCF_002281105.1 of Polynucleobacter sp. 35-46-11. Classification (NCBI taxonomy): domain Bacteria; kingdom Pseudomonadati; phylum Pseudomonadota; class Betaproteobacteria; order Burkholderiales; family Burkholderiaceae; genus Polynucleobacter; species Polynucleobacter sp. 35-46-11. The sequence goes on along the minus strand of NZ_NCFJ01000102.1, from coordinate 3,020 downwards.
CGGTGTTTTCGATGCCTGCGAGTGCAGTCTCGCGCAAGCTTGCACTGCCATCGGAGGGTTTCTTATCCATGCTCGCAAACCACTGTGAGGTCGCGCGATAAATAATCGGGGATTTATGGCGCCAGCAGTGCATGTAAGAGTGGGTATAGGTTTTGTCTCGCAAGAGGCTGCCTGCCTCACGCATGGCTTCCACAATCTTCGGATTAGCTTTCCAGATGTATTCATTGGCAAAGAGTGGTAACCAAGAGGCGTAGACACCATTACCCATTACTGGATTCAAGATGTCTTTATCAGCCAGTTTGTTTGCTTTGCAAGACTTAAAGTCTTCCTCGCCGTAGGCTGGCGCAGAGTGCACTACGCCAGTACCAGTATCCAGTGTGACGTATTCAGCGGGGTAGATTGGTGAGAGGCGCTTGTATCCCTCATGTAATGGAGCAAGTGGATGCCAGAAAGAGATGTTGGCTAACTGATTGCCTAAGCAAGTAGCAATGACTTTTCCTTCAAGGCCAAAATCTTCCAGACAAGTTTCTACTCGATCTTTTGCCAAGATCAACAACTTGTCACCGGTGTCTACCAAAGCGTAGCTAAGCTCAGGGTGAACATTCAGCGCTTGATTAGATGGAATGGTCCAAGGCGTTGTTGTCCAGATCACAATCATTCCAAGCTTAGCTGGGATTTCAGTCAGACCAAATGCTTTTGCAAGTTGTGGGCGCTGCGCATCATCAAATGCAAAACCAACATCAACTGTTGGATCAGTCTTGTCTTGATATTCCACTTCCGCTTCAGCTAGGGCAGAGCCACAGTCAAAACACCAGTTCACAGGTTTTAGGCCGCGGAAGACGTAGCCCTTTTCCCAGATCTTCCCAAGCGCACGAATTTCATCAGCCTCATTGCGGTAGTTCATGGTGAGATAAGGGTTATTCCAATCACCCAACACGCCCAAACGCTCAAAGTCTTTCTTCTGCTTATCTACTTGCACCTTGGCATAGGCGCGTGCTTTTGACTGGACTTCAGCAGTCGGTAAATTTTTGCCAAATTCTTTTTCAATCTGAATCTCAATTGGCATGCCATGGCAATCCCAGCCTGGGACATACGCAGAGTCAAAGCCCATTAACCAGCGGGACTTCACGATCATATCCTTGAGGATCTTATTGACCGCATGACCAATATGAATATCGCCGTTTGCATAGGGAGGGCCATCATGCAAAATAAATTTTGGTTGATTAGCATGTGCTGCGCGAATCTTTTCGTAAAATTTATTTTTCTGCCATTGCGCAACCCACTGCGGTTCACGTTTTGGTAGATCGCCCCGCATCGGAAACGATGTTTCTAAAAGATTGACGGGATAAGAGTTTTCTTTTTCAGACATAAGCTTTTTTCTGGAAATAATTTCTGGCATGCGCTGCATCAGATGCAATCGCCTTGGTAAGGGTGTCGAGGTCAGAGTATTTCGCCTCATCACGGATTTTTTCTAAGAGCTCTACAGTAATAATTTTTCCGTAGACATCGGCGTTGTAGTCAAAGATGTGTGTCTCAAGCAATACACGACCTTCATCTTCAACCGTAGGTCTCACACCGAGGCTAGCTACAGCAGGCAGTGGCTTGTCTCCTAGCCCCAAGACTTGGGCAGTAAAAATGCCAGAGCAGGCAGGCTTGCGGTGATGAAGGTGATTGGCAACAGCGAGATTGAGTGTGGGGAAGCCTAAAGTGCGCCCCAGTTTTTGTCCATGGATAACATGACCAGAGATGCCATAAGGTCGCCCTAATAATTTTGTCGCTTGATCCATGTTGCCGCAAGCTAATGCATTGCGCAGTGCTGAGCTAGAAATTCTTTCACCATCTTCTTGCACAGTGTGAATGCTAGAAACTTCAAAACCCAATTGTTCACCTGCTGCTTTGAGACTCGCAAAGTTACCCGCGCGCTTTGCGCCGTAGCAAAAATCATCGCCAATCAAAATCCATTTGGCATTGAGTTGCTTGACGATGATTTCGGAAACAAATTCTTCGGGGGTAAGGCGAGCAAACGCAGAATTGAAATGTTCCACCACTACGCGATCGATGCCAATATCGGCAAACGCGGCAAGCTTGTCACGCAAATTCAGAATGCGTGGTGGCGCTTGTTCTGGGGAAAAGAATTCTTTAGGGTGCGGCTCGAAAGTCATTACACAGCTAACCAAGCCACGCTCCTGGGCGCCATCCTTAAGTTGCTTTAGCAGGGCGCGATGACCCCTGTGCACGCCATCGAAATTACCGATGGTTAAGGCACAAGCTGGTCCTGCAGAAAACTGGGTAGGGCCACGGAATACGTTCACTAAATCGCTTTCAGGGTCGCTTTCAGGGTAACCATCAATTATATTGTGGGCATGCCATCTATCGTCACCTTAATCTCGGGCCGCGGATCCAATTTCGAGGCCATCGTCAAAACAGCTCAAAAAGAGCACTGGCCAGTCACCTTTGCAGGGGTGATCGCTAATCACTCTGCAGCTAAGGGCCTTGCTTTTGCTCGCTCTCAGGGCATTCCTGCCTTTGCTATTGAGCATAAAGAGCATGCTACGCGCGAGTCCTTTGATGCTGCCCTCATCGCAAAAATCGATGAATTGGGTGCAGATTTGGTTGTTCTAGCCGGTTTTATGCGCATTCTGACTCCAGGCTTTATTCGTCATTTTGAGGGTCGACTCATCAATATTCACCCAGCTTTGCTACCAGCCTTCCCGGGTTTGCATACCCACGAGCGGGCTTTGGAGGCTGGCGTAGCCGAACATGGAGCTACCGTGCACTTTGTAACCGAGGGTGTCGATGAAGGCCCTATCATCTGTCAAGCCTCAGTTCCAGTGCTGCCCGGCGAGGATGCTGATAGTTTGGCTGCCCGAGTTTTAGCTGCTGAGCATCAGATTTATCCGAGGGCCGTAAAATGGTTCCTAGATGGACGATTGCGAATAGAAGGTAATCAAGTTCAGGTTCAACCACCGGAGTCGCAATTAATAAAATTATGAGTAAAGAACGTTCATCCCGCGGAGCTA
>NZ_NCFJ01000710.1:0-1105 GCF_002281105.1 Polynucleobacter sp. 35-46-11 | reverse complement strand
CTATATTGATACGCCAGATTTCTTGCTCGCCCGTGAGCGCATGGCATTGCGAATCCGTAAAGAGGGTAGGCAATGGGTTCAGACACTTAAAGTATCTACGTCTAACCCTCTAGATAGAATTGAACATAATGAAGTTTTGGGGGTTGGCAGAAATGATGTTCCCCAATGGGATATCAATCTCCATGATTCTCATGAGGCAGGTAAATATTTAAATAAAATGTTCACAAAGAAGCAATTACAAACTCTTCAATTTTGCTTTAAGACGGATATCTGGCGTCGAAAATGCATTGTTAAAAATAGAGTGGGAACTGTTGAGTTTGCCTTGGATATTGGGACAATCACAGCAAGTCGTGGTGCTGAATTAATTGCAAGCAATGTTCAAGAATTAGAGATAGAGCTCAAAGATGGTGATTCAGTCGCTGTATTAAATCATGCAAAAGCATTTATTAAACGATTTAAAGCGTTTATTGATACGCAAAGTAAATCGGCGCGTGGATTTTTATTAGCTCGAGGCCTTGATTTTCTACCCCCTGTAAGAGCTAAGCCCATTTCCTTAAAAAGTAGCGTTGGGTCGGCCCAGGCGAAGAGCCAGCTCCTATATTCATGCTTAGATCAGATCCTCTCCAATCAGAGTATCTTGAATGCTTCCCCCGCTGATTATTCTGAATATCTGCATCAATTGAGGGTGGGGCTACGAAGGCTGAAAGTTTTACTAAAGTACCTTTCCAAACAGGGTATTGCCTTAAATGATGAGTCTTTAAATAACTTTAAGATTGTTTTTGATGCTCTTGGTCAATACCGGGATGGCAATTATGTCTCTAGTGTTTTAAATCCAATCTTGCGATCTCTTGGGGGTCCAGAGATCAAAATAAGCAGTATTGAAAACTTGATGAATCCATCTCATATTAGCCAAGCAAATCCATTTCAGCTGCTATTAGTAGATGTCATGCTATTGGAATTTTCTTCGCCATACCCCCATGGCGTTGAGATTGAGGGAAGGATTATCAACCAAAGTAGCGCCCCCTTTAAAAAGGTCATATTTAAGCATTTGGAGAGCACTTTCCATTTCTTAAGCTCTCAAAACTCTCGATTTGCTGAGCTGCAT
>NZ_NCFJ01000709.1:0-1108 GCF_002281105.1 Polynucleobacter sp. 35-46-11 | reverse complement strand
GCACGCCTTTCAAAGTCACGCATAAATTCTACTAAGGCTTTGACGCCTTCGATTGGCATTGCGTTGTAAATGCTGGCGCGCATGCCACCAGCCGCCTTATGACCACGCAAGGCAACTAAGCCTGCTGCATTAGATTGCTCCAAGAACTGAGCGTTTAAATTTTCATCCTTCAAGAAGAAGGTAACGTTCATTCTGGAGCGATATTCTTTAGGAATGCGATTCTCGTAAAGACTGCTTTGATCTAAAAAGTTATAGAGCAACTCTGCTTTTTCTTGATTGCGTTTCTCAATTACCTTTACACCACCCTGCTTTAGCAACCATTTAAAGCCTAGTCCCGCCATATAAATTGAAAAAGTTGGTGGCGTGTTGAGCATTGAGTCAGTTGCCGCCTGCTTAGACCAATCCCAAATCGACGGAGTGATCTTCATGCTGTGCCCCATCAAGTCCTTACGCACGATCACAATCGTCACGCCAGATGGGCCAATATTTTTTTGCGCCCCACCAAACCAAACGCCACATTTTGTGACGTCCATTTCTTTGGAGAGAATATTGCTAGATATATCTGCGACTAATAACTTGCCATTGACATCAGGCACATCCGAAAACTCTACGCCGCCAATAGTTTCATTAGCACAGTAGTGAACATAAGCAGCATCATCCGATAGTTGCCAAGAAGATCTTGCAGGAATCGTATTAAATTTTTCAGATGCAGAAGATGCAGCTAAGTGAGCAACACCATACTTCTCTGCTTCTTTAAATGATTTTTCAGACCAAACACCAGTCACTAAAAAGTCTGCCTTAGGACCATTCTTAGCCAATGGCATGAGGTTCATCGGAATAGCAGCATTCTGACCCAAACCACCGCCTTGAAGCATCAAGATTTCATAGGAATCCGGGATATTCATGAGGGTGCGCAAGTCTTGAAGCACCTCTTCATAAAGCGCCATGAACTCTTTACCGCGATGACTGACCTCCATGACGCTTGCGCCTAAGCCCTGCCAATTCAACATCTCTGCAGCAGCCTGCTTTAATACCTCTTCAGGTAAGGTGGCAGGTCCCGCAGCGAAATTGAAAATGCGGCGGTCAAACGTCATAGTGAATTAATTAA
>NZ_NCFJ01000708.1:0-1111 GCF_002281105.1 Polynucleobacter sp. 35-46-11 | reverse complement strand
TGGACCGGCGTAATCAAGCATCAGGAATGGACTCATTTGTTTTCCTAGATGCTGATAGAAAAACAAGGTTCGCACTGGGAAGCCATCGCCCACCCAATGTCCCTGATCATTGCCTTGTATGCCAATACATTTCTTCATAATTTAACCAATCGCTGATCAACCAATCCTAATTAAGACCTCTTAAACTGACTTGTGATTTTTGCAATACGCTCACCATACAAGCGGGCCGTTTCTAAGTCGCCTGAATTCACCTCCTCAGTACTAGCATCTGAAGGTGTCTGCATCATTGCCCCTGCGGATGAGCCTACATAATTCACATCATCACGTTTGGCAGATTTAGCGTTAGAAGGCATTAAACCAGTGCCAACCCAAATACCCGAATGCTGCATTGCCAAGGTAAAGAAGTAATGCAATGTAGAGTGCTTATCACCATTCATCGTGGCAGAGTTTGTGAATCCACCAAAGATCTTGTCTTTCCATTGCTGCCCATACCAAATCTTCGAGCTAGCATCAGCAAACTTCTTAAACTGCCAACTGACTGTTCCCATATAAGTTGGTGAACCAAACACTATTGCATCTGCAGCGTTTAGGATCTCCCACTGAGAATCGGTGATATTGCCCTCAGCATCTATTGAGATCAATATACCGTTGGCGCCCTTAGCAACAGATTCTGCCTGCTTTACCGTGTGCCCATAGCCACTATGAAATACCACTGCAACTTTAGTCATCGCATCTCCTTTATTGTTAAATTTACTTACTAAATAATGCTTTCACATTTCTTAATACAAGCACTATTTGATCCAATTCTTTTTTACTGAGCCCATCCATTGCTTTGGCAAGATATTTCACATGATCGGGAAATATCTTTTTAAATAATTTCTCACCTGCTTTACTTAACCCAATTTTGTAGCTTCTGCCATCATCTACATTGACGTACTTTTTTATTAAACCTTTTGCTATAAGTCTCTCTAGTACTCCAGTCATGGTTCCTTTTGAAACCAGCGTCTTTTCGCCTAGCTCCTTACAAGTCATTGGCGGTTGATTTCCAAGGGTCGCAACAATATCAAACTGGGTCATGGTGAGACCCATGCCCCTAATGTGATCTGCAGAG
>NZ_NCFJ01000707.1:0-1111 GCF_002281105.1 Polynucleobacter sp. 35-46-11 | reverse complement strand
CTATACCCAAGCATCTGTCTGGCTCCCACTATTTTTCTTTGTCGCCATGGGATTTGCCATGCTGTCTTATGTGGTTCTGGATGGTTACGACTTAGGAATTGGAATGCTGCTCAATCGTGCAACAGACCATGATAAAGACATGATGATTGCATCGATTGGCCCTTTTTGGGATGCCAACGAAACGTGGATTGTTTTAGGTGTTGGCCTGTTACTCGTTGCGTTTCCATTGGCTCATGGGCCGATACTGACTGAGCTCTACTTACCTGTAGCGGCAATGTTGATGGGGTTAATTTTGCGAGGAGTGTCATTTGACTTTAGAGTCAAGGTCAATATTGAGCAAAAGCCACTTTGGAATTTATTGTTTTATATCGGCAGTTTGATTGCTTCAGTCTCTCAGGGCATCATGATCGGTCGTTTGATTGTGGGTTTTGATTCAGGAATTTTGGGCTGGGTTTTTTCACTGCTGGTTGGAATATGTTTACCAGCTGGTTACGTACTGCTTGGGTCAACATGGCTGATTTTAAAAACAGAAGGACAACTGCAGCAGCAATCATTTCGATGGGCTAAAACTAGTTTATGGCTCACCGGATTTGGTATTGCATTGGTCTCGGCTGCCACGCCATACTTTAGCTCTGAAATCATGCACAAATGGTTTGCTTGGCCACAAATTCTTTGGCTCTCTCCGATACCGCTCGCAACGGCTATTTTATTTCTGCTTACAAATCGCTCAATCCAATCCTTAGAGCAGGGTACTAGTAAGCGCGAGTGGTTACCATTTGCCTGTGTTGTTGCGATTTTTTGGCTGGCATTTTTTGGTATTGCCTATAGTATTTTTCCTTATGTCATTATTGGAAAAATGACCCTCTGGCAAGCGGCTGCAGCTACCGAATCCCTATGGGTAATTTTTTGGGGCGCAATTATCGTTCTCCCGACTATTCTTGGGTATACGCTTTTTTCATATCGGATTTTCAAGGGTAAAGCTAGTGCACTCACTTATTACTAGGTCTACTTGCCCCGTTTCTTATTAAACTTGTATATACAAATATATGCATATTGAACTGACCTGATTTTTAGTACCACCCTAGAAGAGAGGATTTTTGATAATCTTCAC
>NZ_NCFJ01000706.1:0-1116 GCF_002281105.1 Polynucleobacter sp. 35-46-11 | reverse complement strand
GTTAATGGAACATAACGCAGCAATACCCCAGCATGAATAGTGAAGTAGTCCACACCTTGTTCAGCTTGCTCTACCAAGGTATCGCGGAACATTTCCCAGGTGAGGTCTTCTGCAATGCCGCCGGTCTTATCAAGAGCTTGATAAATAGGAACGGTACCAATCGGAACTGGTGAGTTACGAATAATCCACTCACGGGTTTCATGAATATGTTTACCAGTAGAGAGATCCATGATGGTGTCTGCGCCCCAACGAATCGACCACACCATTTTTTCTACTTCCTCATTAATCGAGGAGGTCACAGCAGAGTTACCGAGGTTGCCGTTAATCTTCACACGGAAGTTACGACCAATAATCATGGGCTCTAGCTCTGGGTGATTGATATTGGCTGGAATAATTGCGCGACCAGCAGCGATCTCGGAGCGCACAAACTCACCAGTAACAATGTCAGGCAAATTGGCGCCATAGCTCTTGCCAGGGTGTTGCTTGAGAAGTTGTTTGTACTCAGGATTCTTGCGTAATTGCTCTAGACCCATAGACTCACGCAAAGCAACGTATTCCATTTCAGGAGTCACGATGCCTTTGCGGGCGTAATACATTTGACTCACGTTTTGACCTGCTTTAGCAACACGCGGAGGATTAATGTGAGCAAAACGTAAATTCTGTGTCGCTGCATCTTGTGAGCGCGCAACGCCGTACTCAGAACTTGGCCCTGCTAATTGCACTGTGTCACCACGTTCTTCAATCCAGTTCTTGCGCAATAAAGGCAAGCCTTTTTCAAGGTTAATCACAATATCGGGGTCGCTATATGGCCCTGACGTGTCGTAAACCGGAACAGGTGGATTAGGGACCATTTCTTCACCTACGCGTGTTGATAACTGCTCAATCATGCGAATCGGTGCTTTGATGTCTGGGCGTGAACCCTCTAAATAGGTTTTTGTGGAGGCGGGATAGGCAAATTTTTGGCCAAAGTCACGCTCCAAGCTCTTAAGGCTAGGAATCTCTTGTTTAGATTTTGTATTGGTATCGCTCATGTCCATCTCCTGACTGTAATTAGATGGACGAAACCGGGTGACGGTCTGATGGAAAACTCCCCACGCCAGCATTACCTGGATCGGG
>NZ_NCFJ01000101.1:0-7472 GCF_002281105.1 Polynucleobacter sp. 35-46-11 | reverse complement strand
AGGTATTGGAGCACAAGGTGGCGATATCGATGCTACTGTTCAGGCTGGAAAAATCCCCAACAAACCAGGCATAGGGATGATGATCAACTCATCAAGAGCAATCTTGTATGCAAGCTCAGGCAATGATTTTGCTGAAGCAGCCAAAAAAGTAGCCATCACTACGAGAGATGCATTAAGAGCAGCAGCTAGCAAATAAAAGAAGTCGTGTCGACCTACAGCAGACCTAACGCGTCTTTGGTTTTAGAGTTGGTGTTAGAGCCACTCTATCCATATTTTCCAAAATAAAGTCTTGTCTTGTAGGGAAATGAATATTGGCTTTGCGGCAATACTGCGCTTTGTCGAAACATTTTGGGGCTGGTAATGCAGAGGCTAAGGCTGCCGCCTGTTCGCGATTCAGTGATGCCGGTTTTATTCCATAGTAATGTTGAGAAGCGGCACCAACACCAAAAATGCCCTCGCCCCACTCTACTGAATTTAGATAAATCTCAAACAAACGCTGCTTAGATAGCATAACCTCAAGTAGGCCCGTAATAATCAGCTCTTGCGCTTTGCGAAAATAATTCTGTTCGGAAGAGAGAAAAAGATTCTTCGCTAGTTGCTGTGTGATTGTGGAACCACCACGTAAAGCAGTTTTGGATTTACCACCCTGCTGATTAAGTTGTGTGTTTTTAGTCCAAGCTTTTTTCATATCCTCCACCCGCACACCCATATGCTGAAAAAAGATATCGTCTTCGCTCACTAAAACAGCACGCTTGAGATTGGCAGAGATTTTGTCGTAAGGGGCCCAGCTTGACTGCACAGGACAAGACCAAGATAGACCACAAAGGTGCCAACGCTCTGCCCTCTGAAATGCAGTGCTGCTTGGGTCTAGTGCTGCCCACAAACCAATCTGAATGACAAAGTACATTTGCATGGCAATAAAACTACCCAACAAGCATTTCAGAAGGTAAGAAAGCCAGCGCATCTAAGCTCAGCTAAAAACTAGGAAGTACGAAGTTCTGCCAATACAGCGCGAGAATCAATCGCATCAGCAAGCGTAGCACCACGCCAAATTAAGAAGGCGTCAGCAGCCTGCTCTACTAGCATGCCCAAGCCATCACTGACCCGTGCGCCGCGATGTAATGCTTGCTGCATAAAGGCAGTGACCTTGCCGTAGACCATATCGTAGGCGAAAGATTTTGGAGTAAAAATATTGCTTGCTGCCCCATCGCTAATCGGCGATGCATCGGATAAGCCTGCTGCAGTAGCGTTAATAATAAGATCAAAAGGAGATGTAGTCCTACCAGCATCCTCAAGATCACTTAATGAGACTGCTTGTAGCGCAACATTAAAGGAGCCAGCTACATCACTAAACAAGTGAACCAGTTCACCGGCCTTGGCATTTGATCGATTGGCAATGATCAGCTTTTTGGGAGACTGCTCTAGCAATGGGCCAAGCACTCCGCGAGAAGCGCCGCCCGCCCCCAATAATAGGATTCGAGCTCCTTTAATCTGAATACCCTGCGCCAATAGGTCTCTAACTAAACCAGCGCCATCAGTATTGTCACCAAAAATTTTTCCATCTTCAATGCGTAGAGTATTTACAGCGCCAGCGAGCTGCGCACGCGGTGTTAATACATCTGCAAAAGCCTGAGCATCTAATTTAAATGGCACAGTGACATTCATACCTTTACCACCAGCGGCAAAGAAGGCTTGCGCAGCGATTTTGAATTCATCAAGTGCAGGCTGTAAACGACCGTAGTGTATTTTTTGATTTGACTGCTCAGCAAACCGCTTATGGATGACGGGTGATTTACTGTGCGAAATTGGATTACCCGCGACCGCATAAACATCCACTCCGGGAAAGTCGGTAGGATTGATATGCAAATCGGCGGAAGTAGCTTGACTCATAGTGACTACAGGATAAGCGAAATTGAGTGAGGTCTACTGAATTACGGGCGTAGATCTAAGCGATCAGACCCATCTCTTGTGAAATCAAAAGTAGATACCCAGTCCAAGATATCAATCTGATTGCGCATTTCTGTAGAGAAAATTCCAAAGGGGGCAGAAGCACGCACAATCGCTAAAGCCTGACGATCTAACTCGGGATTGCCAGAACTACGCCCAATACTCAGACCATCTTTACCCTGAGCATTATTAGTAATCCGCCCCTGAGCATCGACACTCACCACAATCACCAAACTGCCGTAAAGAGGGCGCCCGTTTGCTCGTGGGAAAAATGCACTCCCATAGGTCTCGATTTTTTGACGCATAGCATCGTAATACTGCGCAAATACAACCGCCTTGGTGCTAGCTCCAGTCAAGACCTTACGTCGGGGTTCGCGGCCATTGGCCTGCAAACGCTTGGCCAGCTCAGCTTCTAAAGAGTTCAACTGGGATACTGCTTTTTGCTCATCACCACTTTTACGACCACCTGCTAGTGCTCGCTCTGCTTCAAGCTTAGCTAGCATTTGTTTTTGCTGTTTCTCTAAAACTTCTAGGCGGGCATCTGCACCAAGTCTTGCGCGATGAAGCGCACTGGCATCTTGATTAGCAGCATTGCCCCCTCCATGCAAATTCGCTTGCGCCAATTTATTTGCCTCCTTGGGCGCCACTTGATTGCTAGCATTCACCAAAACAACGCTCAGCGGGGTATTTAAACGACGATTTTCTATTTCTCCAATGCCCCAGCGAAAGGATAAAAAGATAAGGTGAGCCAGAATAGAGAGGCCCAGCGCATAAGCAAATGGATAGCGATTCCAACCCCCACCTAAGCGCGCCACTAACTGAGCAAACCTAGGTTGGACTTGCATCACTCTCAGGAACTTCTGGTGTCTCGACATGAAGCACTCTTACCCCCGCAGTCAGTTGCAGGAGATCTACGTCAGCAATACTCACTTCGGCTCTGGTCATACGCGGGTGGGTAGCCAATTCCGGGATTGGTAAATGCAGTGGAATAGGTTCAACACGCGACATTCCTTCTTTGAGATGCCTCACAAAAACTTGTTTAGGAACTTCATCCTGAGAAACCCAGCGTAAGCACCAATATTTCTCAAGACGGTCCTGGTATTCACCATACGCTGAATAGCAAGCTTCAAAGTCGGCAGCAATACCCATTAAGGCGGAATCTCTCGGCGGGAATGGCGCTGCCATCTTGGCGGTGATGCCATGTTTTGCTATCGCAATTAACTGCCACTGATTCACTAAATCTGAATAGCGACGCAATGGCGATGTACACCAAGCGTAATACTCCAAACCCAATCCTTCATGAGGGCCAGGTGTCGTCTGCATACGTGTACGCAAAGGGCCCCAACCCTTTTGGGTGCGGAACAAACCAGGTACCCCATGATCTGCCAGTAAGCGCCCTGAGGCACTATTGCAATAAATCATCCACTCGGCAACGATGGTATCGAGGATGGAACCGCGCTGACGAGGAGTAATCTCGACTCGCTGCGCACCATCCACTTCTTTGATTTGAAAATGAAAGTCTCTTGCTAAAGCGTTAGGATCCAAAACTCCTAATTGCTCAGCACGCAATCCATTGGCGACGCGCTGCTCTTGACGCCCTGCATGCAATAACTTTGCTGCAGTCCACAACACACTGAGCTCTTGACGATACGCATAGTCAGATGATTCATCAGCCAGAGTTTCCTCCGTCACCAAATGCTCTAAATTTTCCAGACGAAGATTTGATCCCATGGGAACCATCTCAGCACGTAACTGCAGCGTCTCTTTATCTACGACTCCAGTTGCATCGATATCTACATAGATCGATAAAGCTGGTCGAGCGGCACCCTCATCCAATGAGAACTGGGCAATCACCGCATCGGGCAACATCGTAATTTTGTCGCCAGGAAAGTACACGGTCGACATACGCGTGCGTGCGACCTTATCCAAAGCATCATCCTTAGCGATCACCAAACCAGGGGCAGCGATATGAATACCAATGCGATGTCCGCCACCCTCAAGTGCAGTAACCGATAAAGCATCATCAATCTCAGTAGTACCCGAATCATCAATCGAGAAAGCGCTCACTTCAGCTAAAGGTAATTCTGAAATGACGACGTCTAATACACTCTGATCCACAACCAAGCTTGGTTCATGTGCGGCACCCTGAGGAAAATGGGCCTTTAAAAACATGCCTTGGTGATATTGCAAGGGTGAATCAATCGCGCCACAGCGGATCATCAATTGGGCAGGAGATTCTCCTGACTCAGTGCAAGCAGCAATTAATGCCTTGTAAGCTGAGGTATTTTTATCGGGAGAAAACAATAATTGATTTGCTTGAGACTGGAGCGTCTCTGGAAACACGCCAGCCACCAACTCTTGTTGCCATGCAGCTTGCTGCTCCAGTTCCTTTTGCTTGCGCTCAAGCGCAGCCAAACCGGCTTGCAACTGCTCTAATGGCGCTCGCTGAAAACGCCCACGCCCTTTGCGACGGAAGAATACTGGCGCACCCTGCAAAGCAATCGCTAATGCAGTTTGTTGCGGAATACTTGCCTGCGCACCAAAGTACTCATGGGCAACATCCACTAAACCAAATTCTTCATCAGGTGCACAGTCCCATAAGAACTGCAGATCAATCTCTTGAGATAAAGCATTTGCCTCATCCATTAATGTCTGTGGCTCTGGCTTATCAAAGCGTAACCAAACTTCTTTAGCTTTTAGTTTGATCTTTTTCCCAGATAGGCTGGTTGCTTGCCAAGACTCAGCGTCTCCGGCGCCGGAGGCGGACTGGACTGTGGCGACCTTGATGTCACCACCCTCTTCATATAAAAGATGCATGCTTAGAGAGAGATCCCGCCGCTGGCCTCAAGTGCAACGCCATTGACATAACTAGCTTCATCGCTCGCCAAGAATAAATACACGTTCGCCATTTCTTCGGGAGTACCTAGGCGACCCAGCCAGCTGCGTCTTTCAATATCCTTTAGGATGTTTTCTGGCATAGCTTTGACCATCTCAGTGGCAATAAAGCCTGGGCACACTGCATTTACCCGAATACCTTTTGGACCTAATTCACGCGCCCAAGTTTTAGTGAATCCAATCACACCAAACTTCGTTGCTGAATAGTTTGTCTGTCCAAAGTTTCCATAAATACCCACAACACTAGAAGCATTAACGACAGCCCCTTTGCCCGCCTCCAACATATGCGGTACAACCAATTGCGTGCAATTGAATACACCCTTGAGATTGACATCAATCACCGTATCAAATTGCGCTTCCGTCATTTTGACTAAGCGTGCATCTTGTGTGATGCCAGCATTGTTAATCAAAATATCGATGCGCCCGTGACGCTGCATGATTTGATCAACAGCTGCTTCAACGCTTGCACGATCAGTCACGTTCATGACAAAAGCTTCCGAGCCAGGAATGAGATCAACTGCAGCCTTCACTGCATCAGGGCTCACATCCGTGATCATGACTTTTGCACCCTCTTGTGCAAAGCGTTTTGCCGTTGCAAAGCCAATCCCTTTTGCGGCCCCGGTAATGATGGCTACTTTATCTTTTAGTCTCATACTCATTACTTTGCTTTCTCTTGTATTGCGGTCAATATTTTTTGATGCACGCCACCAAAACCGCCATTACTCATCACCAAAATGTGATCGCCAGGCTTTGCTTCTTTTGCCACTGCATCTACCAATGCACTTAAATCATCAAAGGCCAAGGCACGATCTTTTTCTTTGGCATTTAATGGTGCTAAGACTTCATTTAAGTCCCAACCTAAGGAATCTTTACCAGCACTAGCCCCATAAGCAAAAATCTTATCAGCTGCCCCTAAGCTATTGGGTAGTTGCGCCTTCATCACGCCGAGTTTCATCGTATTAGAACGCGGTTCTAATACTGCCAAAATTCGAGACTGCCCTACGCGACGACGCAAGCCATCTACCGTAGTAATAATTGCAGTTGGGTGATGAGCAAAATCATCGTAGACCGTCACCTCATTTGCCACGCCAATCGTTTCTAAGCGACGTTTCACATTCTTAAACTCAGCAAGAGCACGTGCCGCATCAGCTGGAGCAATGCCAATATGGTTTACAGAAGCAATCGCTGCCAATGCATTAAGTTGATTATGTCGACCCATGACACCAGAGCCTGGGGCCCAGGTCACCGTTGCTACCTCTTTACCATCCTGCAAAGCAATGAAGCCATCCGCCTCTTTAGAAATCAGAGACCAAGCATTGTGTTTATCTTGACCAAACTTTTCAACAGGCGCCCAAGCACCTCGAGTAATCACTCTCTCTAGCGCAGGCTCTTCACCATTCACAACCACAAGACCATTTCCCGGCACCGTACGGACTAAATGATGAAACTGCGTTTCGATTGCAGCCAGGTCAGCAAAAATATCGGCATGATCAAACTCAAGATTGTTTAATAAAGCGGTGCGCGGACGATAGTGAACAAACTTACTACGCTTATCAAAAAAGGCGGTGTCGTATTCATCTGCCTCGATCACAAAGTATTTGCTCTCACCCAGACGAGCCGATACCGTGAAATTCAATGGCACTCCACCAATTAAATATCCTGGTTGATAGCCATTAAATTCTAAGATCCAGGCCAACATGGCAGAGGTAGTCGTTTTACCGTGAGTGCCAGCAACAGCCAATACATGCCTATCAAACAATACTTGCTCACCAAGCCACTGGGGTCCAGATGTGTAAGGAAGCCCTTGATTCAGGATGGCCTCCATCAGCGGATTGCCACGAGAAACGACGTTACCGATTACAAATAAATCAGGCATAGTCTCAAACTGTAATAATTGATCGGGCGAGAATCCCTCAATGAGCTCAATACCCTGAGCCTCAAGTTGCGTGCTCATTGGTGGATAGACGTTGGCATCACAGCCAGTTACGCGATGTCCGGCCTGCCGAGCGATTGCGGCATGCCGCCCATGAAAGTACCGCAAATGCCCAAGATATGAATATGCATTGGGGAATTTTAGCTAAGGAGTAGCAATGAACCGAAGACAGTGGATTAGCATCGCCGGAATTAGTCTTTTAGCCTTACTTGCGGGAGTGGTGACTTCGCAATGGATTTACAAAACTGGCTTGGCAAGTGATCCAGCTATCAAAGCCTTTTTTGCCAACCCATGGCAAACGGCTGATGGCAAACCAGTTGACACGACGCAATGGCAAGGAAAAGTACTTGTAGTCAACTTTTGGGCCTCTTGGTGCCCTCCTTGTGTTGAAGAAATGCCCACTTTAGACAAATTACAAGCCGAGTTTAAGAATCAAAATGTCTTATTTGTCGGCATCGGCATCGATTCACCCTCTAATATTCGCCAATTCCTAGAAATGACCCCGGTTTCCTATCCCATTGTGATTGGCGGACTAGAGGGCAGCAATCTTTCCAAGCAAATGGGCAACTCTCAAGGAGCCCTACCCTACACCATCATCATCAACAGTCAAGGTAAGTCAACCAGCAGCAAATTAGGCAAGATAAGCGAAGAAGAGCTCAGAAAATCAATTAAATCTGCTTTATAAGGTATTTTAATT
>NZ_NCFJ01000705.1:0-1117 GCF_002281105.1 Polynucleobacter sp. 35-46-11 | reverse complement strand
CAAAACGGCAAGCCGACAAGTTTGGACCTAAAGAACTAACTGCTGCTGGCGCCCAAAAAAACCCATATTTATTTGTTACTGCGCTTGCGCCGTTGGCGAAAAAATTGCAGCCACTGAATGCTGCATCCCAATTCTTGGCTTCCGACAAAACTCCAGAACCGCTGTTGTTATAAAATTTGCAGCCCGAGAAAATAATGTCTTGATAAAGCCCCGTGTCAAAAACTCGAAGGCCACACGCTTCAATGTTGCCGCCAGTCAATTTTCCAGCAGAGGCAAACCAGCAAGCGTTAAAGTTCAATTGCTGTTTTGTGCCTGCGCCTTGAATCGTCACACAATCTGACGATTTGGTGGAGTCAAAAAAACATTGCGTAAAGTAATGGTTTGCTGCTCGCGTGTTGGGGTTAATCAACATGTCGCTGATTAAAAATGCTCCGATGTCGGTGTTTACGGCAAACACAGCATCAACATCATAAATCACAATTCCATAGTTACCCAAGGTATTGCTTTGAGATACATCGTCTTCGCCGCGCAAAAAGCACGAGTTGATTAAAATGTCCTGTTATGCGGATACGATCAAATAATGCGCGCCGTTCGTTTGTCAAATTAAACGAATTGCCAGCGGTTTTTGTTACACTGGAGGCAATGGAAAAATCTTTGAATGTGCGCCAATATGAAATACCAGCATCGTAAAAAACGTCAGCTGTTGCAGAATTTGTTTGAATAATTGTGGAGTCGTTACCTGCTCCATAAATTAACATATTTGATACGCCGGTCAGAATTAAAGCTGAACTGATAAGATACGTACCTGGCGGAATATATATTGCCCCTTTTCCAGCAGCTTTGACGGCATTGATTGCTGCTTGTATTGAAGGCGTGTCATCAGTTACACCATCGCCAACAGCACCAAAATCCTTAACGCTCACGCTCTCGCGCAGCTTGCTTTGTACTGTGCGACCCGCCGCGCCCGTGCCGCTAGGCAAATAGCCCACCAGTGCCGAGCCCTTGGCTGGGTCGGTGTTGTTGGCAAGCTGTACCAAAACATCAGCAGCGCTTCCCGATGCAGGAACAACCGCCACAGGATTGCCGGATGCATCAAAGCCCAGCAGGTTATTAGCTC
>NZ_NCFJ01000704.1:0-1117 GCF_002281105.1 Polynucleobacter sp. 35-46-11 | reverse complement strand
GACAGAAACGCATTGCGATATTGTGGCTGGGTCAAGAAGGGCCCTTGTTGTTGCTTTAGCGGATACGATTCAACAAGAAAAAGAAGGTCTGCGTTTAAATCATTTGCCTAATACGATTTTGCAAGAAGTAAAAGATCTAGAGGCGGGAGGCACAAAGACAAAGTTAGTTGTTGTTGGTATGTTGCCAGGTAGAAAAACCATGAGTGTTGTAGACCCAGAAATTATGGAGCCTGCTATCAAGTATGGGTATGAGCGAGGTATGCAAGATCTTCCTGAGATGAAGCTCTTTTGGATGTCTGCTTGAGGTCTGCAGGGCTAGAAGTCGTTAATAGCTTAAGGAACATACTTTAAGTGAGGACAACTTATAAGTTTTTGCGCCCCATATTTCATTTTCTTTGATGGCTAGCAGCTATCGACACCTGATCAATGCTATGCTTTTCACATTCAATTTGACCTGTACCAAGGAGTTCCAGTGAAACAAACAATGATTAAAAAAATGGTAGCTGCTTCAGTTTCTGCTACCTTGGCATTTGCCCCATTCGCGAGTAATGCATGTACTGCTGTCAATATCGTTGCAAAAGATGGCTCTGTTGTTGCGGGCAGAACGATGGAGTGGGCTTTCGATATGAAGTGGCAGCTCACGGCGAATCCAAAAGGTACCACGATCAATCTTAGTGCACCAACATCACTAAAGTTGCCTGCAACAAACCTATCTAGTAAATATGCATTTGCTGCAATTGCCCCTGGAGTCTTAGCAGGCCCCCCAGCATATCTTGAGGGCCAAAATGAAGCAGGCCTAGGTATTAGCGGAAATTTTTTACCTGGCTTTACTGAATATCAAACCGTTACTCCGCAAGATAAGAATTATGTTTCTATATTGAACTTAGGGGGCTTTATTTTAGGAATGTTCGGTTCTGTTAAAGAGCTGCGAAATGAACTTCCTAAATACAAAGTGTGGTTTGACCCAAGTGAAGTCAAAGGCTTACCAACTCCACCATGGCTGCACCTGGTGTTAACGGACCGTGGTGGTGACAGCATTGTTGTTGAGTTTGTGAAGGGTCAAATGATGATCCACAACAACATTGCTGGAGTGCTTACCAATGCGCCTACCTATGAC
>NZ_NCFJ01000703.1:0-1117 GCF_002281105.1 Polynucleobacter sp. 35-46-11 | reverse complement strand
ACTTGCTCCAAGTAGTTTGGAGCCGCACATTTATTCACTACCGCAATCGGATGCGGTACGTCACGCTTTTAGGGTGGCCTGTGGATTAGATTCCATGGTGATTGGCGAAACCCAAATCTTGGGTCAAATGAAAGATGCTGTGCGCACTGCAAATGATGCGGGCGTCCTTGGCACTTATCTCAATCAACTCTTTCAGAAAACTTTTGCCGTCGCAAAAGAAGTTCGTGGCTCCACAGAAATTGGTGCTCACTCAATCTCGATGGCAGCAGCCTCAGTTCGATTAGCCGAACGTATTTTTGAAAGCATTGCTGATCAACGTGTTCTGTTTATCGGTGCTGGCGACATGATCACCTTATGCGCAACGCATTTTGTAGCGCGTAAACCTAAAGCAGTTGCAATCGCCAATCGAACAATTGAACGCGGCCAAGAATTAGCAGACTCGATTTCTATTCAAGATGTTGAAGCAGAGTCCTTTAAGCTTTCTGATCTACCATCTCGCCTTCACGAATTTGACATCATTGTTTCAAGTACAGCATCCTCACTTCCGATTATTGGCTTGGGCATGGTAGAGAGTGCTTTGAAGCAACGTCGTCATAAACCGATGGTGATGGTTGACTTAGCCGTACCTCGTGACTTTGAGCCTGAGATTGCTCGTTTAAATGATATCTATCTTTATACGGTAGATGATTTAGGTGTGATGATTCAAACAGGTGCCTCTCTTCGTCAGGCCGCAGTAAGTCAGGCTGAAGCGATTATTGAAGATCGCGTTGGTAACTTTATGCACTGGATGCAAGGTCGTAAGACTGTGCCTTTGATTCAGGATATTCAGCAACAAGGTGAACACCTCAGACAACTTGAGCTCGACCGCGCGATGAAACGATTGATGCGTGGCGAGGATCCCCAAGAAGTTCTCAATGCAATGGCTCAAGGCTTAACCAATAAGTTCTTGCATGGCTCATTGCATGCTTTACAACATTCCAATGGCGCTGAGCGTGACGCCCTGATTAAGTTGCTCCCCAAATTATTCGCCTCGCACTCCAAGCCAGAAGACCATTAGATGAAGCCCAGCATGCGGGCTAAGCTAGACCACCTAGACACGCGCTTAGCCGAACTCAAT
>NZ_NCFJ01000702.1:0-1119 GCF_002281105.1 Polynucleobacter sp. 35-46-11 | reverse complement strand
TGTATCAAAAGTTAATGCAGAGACCTTCATTTGCAGAAACAGCGCCTCCAGCAGCCTAATTAAGCAATTACTACTGAAGTATGTGAGGGGTGCTTAGGCGGAAATAATGCCACCACCCAAGCAAATGTCACCGTCATACAGAACGGCAGACTGGCCAGGCGTAACTGCCCACTGAGCCTCGGGAAAAGCCAGCTCAAAGCTCAAGAGCCCCTCAGAGCCAGCGGTAAGAGTGCATACTGAGTCCGTCTGACGATAACGAGTTTTTGCGGAATACTGTCCCGGCGTAGGTGCAACCCCGGCAACCCAGCTGACATCTATTGCTGAGAGCTGATTCGCTAAAAGCCATGGGTGCTCGTGTCCTTGTGCCACATATAGAGTGTTATTCACTACGTCTTTGCGAGCGACATACCAGGCATCGCCATTGCCATCTTGACTGCCACCCAAGCCAATACCTTTGCGCTGTCCTAGGGTGAAAAAGGCAAGCCCCATATGCTCTCCCACCGTTTTGCCTTCAGGGGTTTTAATGGGTCCAGGCGTACGAGGCAAGTAGCGGTTTAAGAACTCACGGAAGGGGCGTTCGCCAATAAAGCAAATGCCAGTGGAATCTTTTTTGCGCGCATTGTGTAAGCCAATTTGCTCAGCAATCTTGCGCACTTCCGTCTTTGGGATCTCCCCAAGTGGAAAAAGAACGTTTGCCAATTGCATTTGGGTTAAGCGATGTAAGAAGTAACTTTGATCCTTGCTGGCATCAAGCGCCTTCAATAATTGCACTCGACCACCTTCATGTCGAACCCGTGCATAGTGGCCAGTAGCAATAGCATCTGCACCCAAACTGATGGCATGGTCTAAAAAGGCTTTGAACTTAATTTCCGCATTGCACAACACATCAGGGTTAGGTGTTCTGCCAGCTGCATATTCCCGTAAAAACTCCGCAAAAACGCGCTCTCGGTACTCGGCGGCAAAATTGACTGCCTCAACATCAATTCCGATCAGGTCTGCTACGGACACCACATCCAACCAATCCTGGCGGGCAGAGCAATACTCATCATTGTCATCGTCTTCCCAGTTTTTCATGAAAAGACCAATCACTTCATAGCCTTGCTGCTTGAGCATCCAGGC
>NZ_NCFJ01000701.1:0-1121 GCF_002281105.1 Polynucleobacter sp. 35-46-11 | reverse complement strand
AGGCATTTCTTCTGACATTGGACAAAAAAGCCGAAGTAGGAAAGCCTCTATATCTAGAGTTGGAATTGCAAGGATGTGCTGAAGCAGGTATTTGCTATCCGCCCATGACGCTCAAATTTTTGCTTGCAGGCCCCGGTGTAAAGGCTAGACCGATACCAGAGGTATTGGAGGGGGTAAGTAATTCGCCTAAAAAAGAATTTGGCTTGATGGATGTATGGCGTGAGCGAGATGATGTCAATGCCATTACGCGTTTTTTAGATAGCACCCCAACTGGCTATTTATTTTTGGCTTTCTTCATCCTGGGGCTGGCTTTGGCGTTCACTCCCTGTGTGCTTCCAATGCTACCCATTCTGTCCAGTGTGGTGTTTGGAACTCAGGGCAAAAAATCGATTAGCAAAAGCCGGGCTAGTCTCTTGGCCGTGGCTTATGTACTTGGTATGGCCTGCGTCTACGCTTTAGCGGGAGTCTTGATGGCCGCTCTAGGCGGTAGCGTCCAAAGAGCTCTGCAGAGCCCTATAGCGCTAATTGGGTTTGCATTGCTACTACTCGCACTGTCGGGGAGCTTATTTGGCCTGTACGAGCTCAGAATGCCCCAATCTTGGCAGGAAAAAGTCGACCAATTAGCAGGACGCCATAAAGGTGGGAGCTTTGTTGGTGCCTTCGCTTTGGGTGGAATTTCGACATTAGTTGCCAGCCCTTGTATTACTGCACCTTTAGCCGGAGTACTTGCTTTCATTGCCCAAACAGGATCAATGAGTTTGGGGGCCGGTTTACTGTTTGTGATGGCTTTGGGTATGGGCTTGCCACTTCTCTTTATTGCTATTGAGGCGCGCATCCTCATTCCATCAACTGGTATTTGGATGGTTTGGTTGCAAAGAACGCTCGGTGTTTTATTGGTGGCAACTGCAGCCTGGATTGCCTCTCCTTTATTACAAAGCAGTAATGAAGCGGGTGGCAAGATGATGGCTAATGGACAACGTCAACATCAGATTGGAAATGCGAGTTTTGCTGTAATTCAATCTAGTGCCCAGTTAGATCAATTCTTGGCCCAAGCAAAAGAGCAGAAGAAATTAGTGCTCCTAGATTTTTATGCAGACTGGTGTGTGTCTTGCAAAGAACTG
>NZ_NCFJ01000700.1:0-1123 GCF_002281105.1 Polynucleobacter sp. 35-46-11 | reverse complement strand
TGCTATTAATTTATATGGCGCACCTGCATTGAGTCTAGATCAGTTTAAGAATTACCAACAGGATTTGATTGTCGGCGTGAGCATGACAGCATCAGTCCCTTGGGGGAAATACAACGATAGTCAAATCATCAATGTCGGTGCAAACCGATGGTTTGTTCAACCTGGTATTGGTGCCTCTAAGGCAATTGGCCCGTGGAGGTTTGAGTTAGCAGGTGCCGGCATTTTCTATACCAGCAATACCGATTTTATGGGTGGTAATTCCCTGTCACAAAATCCTGTGTACTCAACACAAACCCATGCCATTTACTATTTTCAAAATACTGCCTGGCTTTCAGTGGATGCGACGTATTTCACCGGAGGTCAGTCTTATTTAAATGGGGCTCCTATTAGCGGCAATCAAGAGAATTGGCGTTTTGGTAGTACCCTTTCCTACCCGATTAATCGACATAACTCGATTCGGCTCTCTGCTAGTACTGGCGCCTATTCTAGAACCAATAATAATTACGATCTGATTGGTCTATCTTGGCAATATCGGTTTGGTGGTGGCCTCTAGAAATCTATCAGGAATCTCGCAAATGCCGACGCAAGATTTTTCCGACAATTGATTTTGGCATCTCATCAATAAAAATGATTTTTCGAGGGCGCTTATAAGTCGTCATCTGCTCTTTGCAGTAAGCTATCACCTGAGCCTCACTCAGATTGGGGTCAGTTTTGACAATAAAGGCTTTGACGATTTCACCGAGCTTGCGATGCGGTACTCCAACGACAGCGCACTCACCCACTCCAGGCATTTGGGCGATGATCTCTTCCACTTCATTTGGAAATACTTTGAAGCCTGCCACAACGATCATATCTTTTTTACGATCGACAATATGAACAAAGCCATCCGCACTCATAGTGCCAATATCACCTGACTTAAAGTAGCCCTGTGGCGTCATACATTGGGCGGTATCTTCAGGTCTATTCCAGTACCCCGTCATCACTTGAGGGCCCTTAATGGCAATCTCACCAGGACTGCCAAATGGAAGCTCCTGATCCTCTTCATCCAGAATCAATACGTCAGTACTAGGCACTGGCATACCAATGGATCCAGTGAACTCTTTAACAAAAGGGGTGTTAACAC
>NZ_NCFJ01000699.1:0-1124 GCF_002281105.1 Polynucleobacter sp. 35-46-11 | reverse complement strand
CCGATAGATTCTCGATAAGAGGTCTTGGTAATAAAAAAGCCCAGTTGGACTGGGCTTTTGCTTGTCTGGGGGCTTGAGCTTCTTAAACTTGTAAGTTAGTTACTTCTTTGTAAGCATCGACTAATCTGTTACGAACTGCAATCATGCCTTGCAAGGAAAGATTGGCTTTTTGGAGGGAGACGATCACGTCTTCCAATGAGGTATCTGATGCACCAGTTGCAAAAGACTGGGCTTTAGCTTGAGCACTATTTTGGGCGGTATTAACGTTTTCAATGGCGTTTTTGAGAACTGCAGAGAAATCAACACCATTGCCAGCTTGGTTATCAGTAGCGACAGGCTGACCACTGGCTGCAGCGGCTAATGCCTGCATCCGGGTAATCATCGAATCTACGCTGGTTGTTGTGCTCATGCGCCTAATTATCTATCAAAATCACTCAAAATACTCATTCATTAAGAAAGCCTGCTTCTTTATAGGCTTTCAGCTTGTAGCGTAACGCCCTTGCTGAGATACCTAATACTTCTACGGCTTTCGTTCTATTTCCATTTACCTCTGCCAAAACCTTGAGGATGTGCTCACGCTCCACCGACTCAATATCCTGACTTGCTTCGCCCTTAGATAATGCAATTTCTGTGCCATTTTGGGGAATTTTGCTATCTGGAGCACGATTTATTACTTCTTTTGGGGGATGGTCGACCGTGTCTGTGTGAGTCAGTTGGGAGTCATCTAGTTCTAAGTCTTCAGCATAGATTTGATCCCCGTCTGCCAATAAAACCGCTCTTTGGATAATGTTCTCAAGTTCGCGGACATTGCCAGGCCAAGGGTACTTTTGTAAAAGAGCTCTGGCTGCCACACTCAGGGTAAGCGAATCACGACCAATATTTACGCTATAGCGTTTGAGAAAGAACTCCGCTAGGGGAATGATATCCAGCGGACGGTTACGCAATTCCAGAACATGAATCGGGAATACGTTTAGGCGGAAGTACAAATCTTCCCTGAACTTACCTGCTTTGACTTGCTCTTGAAGATTAAGGTTGGTTGCCGCAATGATGCGCACATCTGCCTGAATCGAATCAGTAGATCCAATGCGTTCAATCATTTTGTCTTGTAATACGCGCAATAGTTT
>NZ_NCFJ01000698.1:0-1125 GCF_002281105.1 Polynucleobacter sp. 35-46-11 | reverse complement strand
AAACGTATGTGTAGGTTGTCATGCCTGCGTAACGTCCTGCAAAGAATGGAATACATCAGGATCGGCGGGTCCACTCACTGATCTAAACCCCTATGGCGCAAATCCAAATGGGGCTTTTTTCAATCGGGTGCAAACATATGAATCTGGTAGCTTTCCTAAAATGGAAACCGTGCACTTTCCTAAGTCATGCTTGCATTGCGAAGAGCCGCCTTGCGTACCGGTATGCCCTACAGGGGCAAGCTATAAACGCGCCGAAGATGGCATCGTACTGGTAGACTACGATAAATGTATTGGCTGTAAGTATTGCGCTTGGGCCTGTCCATACGGCGCACGTGAACTCGACGAAGAACGTCAAGTAATGACCAAATGTACTTTGTGCGTCGATCGGATATACAGCGAAACTTTGCCAGAAAGCGAGAAGAAACCTGCTTGCGTTCTCGCCTGCCCTACCAGCGCACGTATTTTTGGAGATATCCACGATCCAGAATCAGAAGCAAGCAAAGCAATTGAAAATCGCTCAGGCTACAAGCTCATGCCTGAGTGGGAAACTCAGCCTGCAAATCACTATTTACCACGCTCTATTACCGAAATCATTAATGCAGTTAAGGCAGAAATCTAATGCATCCGAATTTTTCACTTATTTTCTTTACTACCCTTGCGGGTATGGCCCAGGGCTTACTGGTTTTTATTGGCATCCTCAATATAGGAAATGATGGCTTGCCTAATGATTTCTTAGTCAAGCTCGCCATACCAACTGCCCTAGTCTTGTTGATTACAGGCTTAATCGCCTCGATGTTTCACTTAGGTCACCCAGAAAGAGCCTGGCGCGCTGTATTAATGTGGCGCACTTCATGGCTGTCTCGCGAAGTGATTATTCTGCCAATTTTCATTGGCATCACCTGCCTTGCTCTATTTTCTGCGTATCTTGGAGAAAATAATTCATGGATTTGGGTTTCTCTGATTGCAGCATCTTTTGTACTTTGGCTATGCACTGCCAAAATCTACCAATGCATTCGTTTTATTCAAGAGTGGGCTCACTTCTCCACGATTGTGAATTTCATTATTCTTGGTCTTGCATCAGGCTGGATGCTCTTATCCATCTTACTTTTGATCTGGTTTGGACCA
>NZ_NCFJ01000697.1:0-1126 GCF_002281105.1 Polynucleobacter sp. 35-46-11 | reverse complement strand
TTTGCAGTCCACTGCATCTACTCGAGCATGTACCTGTTCGATCTTTAGTTTGTCAAAATACTGTGGATCTTTGCGAAGATAGGTTCCTGACTCTTGAATATTTCCCATCAGCAAATAGGGAATTGCCATCCGCGAATAAGGGGGCACATCCTCTGCACCAATCATGACTATCTGATCAGAGGGCGAGCGCTTACGAATAGTCTCCGCAGCAATTACTCCTGCAGGGCCATTACCTAAAATAACGTGCTTCATCTAGAGAATCTTAAAGTCCTAGACGTTTGAGCGTTTCTGCACTCGGACGCCCCTCAGGGTCCCAACCACGGACCTTGTAATACTCTGGCAGCATCTTCTCTAAACCACTCACAGAACCTTTACCTGGGCCTGTCTTCGCCGCCTCAGTCATCAGGCGCTTAGGTAATTTATCGTCTTTACTAGTGAAGCCTGCACGATTATTAAAGTCACGCTCCATATTCCAAATCCGCTCACCAATAGTGGTTAAGTTCTCGACTGTGAATTCATCTCCGCAGGCAGCTTGTAATTGCGGCGCCACATCAGCAAGCGTCCAAGCAAAGCTTGTGAAAATGCAAATACCTGCCGAGTCAAAAGCGGCAGTAGCATCTTGGAAAGCCTTCACCAACTCTGGTTTTCCTTGTGTGTCAGCAGGCTCAGTCTTCACTGGAATACCCAATACTTCTGAAGCAATGGTATAGCCACGTAAGTGACATGCACCCCGATTTGAAGTTGCGTATGCTAAACCGATACCCTGAATCACGCGACCATCATATGCTGGAAACTCTTGACCTTTGACGCTCATAGAAAGATCAGGCTGACCGTATTTTTTAGTTAAGCGTGCTGAGCCAAGTCCAAGCTCTTTTCCAAAGCCAACGCCATTTGCAGTAATTTCTGCGAAGTAGCAAAGTGCTTTAGCAGAACCAAACGGCGCCTCAATGCCTAACTGCTCTTTAGTTAAGACACCCATCTCATACATTTCCATGACGGCACCCACAGTTGCACCAAATGAAATTGGATCAAATCCATCCTCGTTGCACAACATGTTAGCGAACTGCAGAGCCTCTAAGTCATTTACCCCATTGGCCGCACCTAAAGCCCAAGCAGCCTCATACTC
>NZ_NCFJ01000100.1:0-6970 GCF_002281105.1 Polynucleobacter sp. 35-46-11 | reverse complement strand
GGCGCACTGAAGCATGCGGCAAGCCGACGTTACCCGAAACACTTCGGAAACCAAAATTCAAATTGCTATCAATTTAGATGGCACAGGTAAGGCTGAGCTGGCCTCTGGCGTACCCTTCCTAGACCATATGTTGGATCAAATTGCCCGTCACGGCATGATCGACCTGAAAGTCGTCGCAAAAGGAGATACCCATATTGATGACCACCATACCGTTGAGGATGTAGGGATCACTCTGGGACAGGCATTTGCTAAGGCAGTTGGTGATAAAGCAGGCATCACTCGCTATGGCCATTCTTATGTGCCTTTGGATGAAACCCTTTCTCGCGTAGTGATCGATTTTTCTGGTCGCCCAGGCTTAGAGTTCAACGTCCCATTTACCCGTGCTCGTGTTGGCGACTTTGATGTAGATCTTAGTATTGAGTTCTTCCGTGGTTTTGTAAACCATGCTGGAGTAACTTTGCACATCGATAATTTACGTGGCATTAACGCTCACCACCAGATTGAAACTGTGTTCAAGGCCTTTGGTCGTGCCTTGCGCATGGCTTTAGAGTTGGATCCACGTGCTTCCGGTGTTGTTCCTTCTACTAAGGGCAGTCTCTAATCTAGAAAATTTCTAGCGTTGACTAGAAGACTGTCAAAAAACTACAGAACATAGGCTAACAATTGGCGCAAACTATTGCGATCGTTGACTACGGAATGGGTAATCTACGTTCCGTCTATCAGGCCTTTCATCATGTGGCTCCAGATGCGAATATCCTCATTGCACACAACCCAGAAGAAATTATCTCTGCAGAGCGGGTGGTGCTCCCAGGGCAGGGTGCCATGCCCGATTGCATGAAGCATCTTCAAGAGTCTGGCTTATTGGAGGCGTTGCTTGATGCTGCCAAAAATAAACCCTTATTAGGTGTTTGTGTGGGTGAGCAAATGCTATTTGATCAAAGTGCTGAAGTGCGAGCCAATTCCAGTACCGCTTGGACACCTTGTTTGGGCTTGATTCCGGGTGAGGTGCGCCGCTTTGAGTTGGCTGGGAAGTTGCAGCCAGACGGTTCCGCTTACAAAGTGCCCCATATGGGTTGGAACCAAGTACGCCAAGATCGCAAGCACCCACTTTGGGATGGCATCCCAGATTTGACTAGTTTTTACTTTGTACATAGTTACTATGTTGTGCCGCAACGCAAAGAAGATATTGCTGGCTCAACCGAATATGGCGATTGGTTTACTTCTGCCGTTGCAAGGGATAATATTTTTGCAACACAATTTCATCCAGAAAAAAGTGCAGAATACGGATTAAAGCTCTACAAAAATTTTGTTTCTTGGCAACCTTAAAACTTCTCTAAGCTACCGCTATGCTGCTGATTCCCGTGATTGACCTATAAGATGGCCACTGTGTTCGACTCGAACAAGGTGACATGGATAAAGCCACTGTGTTTTCTGAAGACCCGGGTGCGATGGCTGCGCATTGGATTAGTAAGGGAGCGCGTCGTTTACATCTCGTCGATTTGAATGGCGCATTTGCTGGCAAGTTGAAGAATGAGTCTGCGATTAAATCCATTCTCAAAGCAGTAGGCGATGAGATACCAGTTCAGCTGGGTGGTGGTATTCGCGATCTCGAAACGATTGAGCGATTATTAGATGACGGTATTAGTACAGTCATTATTGGTACTGCAGCAGTAAAGAGTCCTGGCTTTGTGCAAGATGCCTGCACTGCCTTTCCTGGCCACATCATGGTGGGACTGGATGCCCGTGATGGCAAAGTCGCAACAGATGGTTGGAGTAAGATCACCGGCCATGAAGTCATTGATCTTGCAAAAAAGTTTGAAGATTACGGTGTTGAAGCAATCATCTATACCGACATTGGTCGTGATGGCATGATGAAGGGTATCAACATGGATGCTACGATTAAATTAGCCCAGGCTATTCGGATTCCGGTGATTGCAAGTGGTGGCCTATCTAACAATCAAGATATTGAGGCTTTAAGTGAAGCTGAAGCTGAGGGTGTCATGGGTGTTATTGCTGGACGCTCAATTTATGCTGGCGATCTAGATTTAACTGCGGCACAAAAATATGCTGATGAGTTAACTCTGAAGTTCGCTAAGAAAATTATTTAGATTGTTTAATAGTGCTCACTAAACGAATTATTCCTTGCCTTGATGTCACGGCAGGGCGGGTTGTGAAAGGCGTGAATTTTGTTGGGCTGCGTGATGCGGGCGATCCTGTGGAGATTGCAAAACGCTACGACACTCAAGGCGCTGATGAACTCACCTTCTTAGATATTACTGCTACCTCTGATGGGCGTGATCTCATATTGCACATCATTGAAGATGTTGCATCTCAAGTATTTATTCCTCTGACTGTTGGTGGTGGTGTGCGCGCTGTAGCTGACGTGCGCCGCTTACTCAATGCTGGCGCTGATAAGGTGAGCATGAACTCATCCGCAGTGGCGAATCCAGATTTGGTGTCGGATGC
The DNA here is from genome assembly GCF_002281105.1 of Polynucleobacter sp. 35-46-11. Taxonomy (NCBI): domain Bacteria; kingdom Pseudomonadati; phylum Pseudomonadota; class Betaproteobacteria; order Burkholderiales; family Burkholderiaceae; genus Polynucleobacter; species Polynucleobacter sp. 35-46-11. The sequence continues at coordinate 4,504 of NZ_NCFJ01000100.1, read as the reverse complement.
GGCTGCATATTATGGGTCGCAGTGCATCGTCGTTGCCATTGATGCTAAAAAAACGGAAGCAGGCAATTGGGAAGTCTTTACCCATGGGGGTAGAACTGCTACTGGTATGGATGTCGTTGCATGGGCTTCTGAAGTGGCTCAGCGTGGTGCTGGAGAAATTCTTCTCACCAGCATGAATCGTGATGGTAGTAAAGATGGTTTTGATTTGGAGTTAACTGCCGCAGTAAGTGATGCGGTGAGCGTTCCAGTGATTGCCTCTGGCGGCGTGGGTAATTTGCAGCACTTGGTCGATGGCATTACCAAAGGTCATGCCGACGCAGTTCTTGCGGCAAGTATTTTTCATTATGGTGAATACACTGTTGGTCAAGCAAAAGAATATATGGCAAGCCAAGGCGTTCCTGTTCGCATCTAAGTGCAGACAGCTTTACTAAGAAAATAATTCGAAGATGAGCATGAAAAATTCCTTCTCTCCAGTTGACTCCTTAGAGCCCGGCGCATGGCTTGATGCCGTCACTTGGAATGAGCAGGGCTTAGTTCCGGTAATTGCCCAGGAAGTTGGCAGTAAAGATATCTTGATGATGGCTTGGATGAATCGTGATGCTTTATTGGCTACCTTGCGCTTAGGCGAGGCGGTGTATTGGACGCGTTCCAGGCAAAAACTATGGCACAAGGGTGAAGAATCTGGCCATACTCAAAAAGTAAAAGAAATCCGCCTTGATTGCGATGGCGATACGATTTTGCTGATGGTTGAGCAAAAAGACGGTATTGCTTGTCACACTGGCGAGCATAGTTGCTTCTTCCAGAGGTGGGATTCAGCCCAATCTACCTGGGTTGATGAGTCTAAGGGCCTTAAATAACCCACCCCTCTTCTACCTGGTAATAAAAGACATAAAATCACCTGATGACTAGTTCAGCGAATACCCCCTCTAATTTAGATGCTGCTTTTGCCCACTTGGCTGATGTAGTTGATCAGCGCCGCGATGCATTTAAGGCTGGCCAGGCCGATCCCAAGACCTCTTACACAGCTTTACTCTTCTCTAAGGGTGATGATGGAATTTTGAAGAAGATTGGAGAAGAGGCTACCGAAGCAGTGATGGCCGCCAAGGATGCTCGAAATGCCAATTTGGCCCCTGAGCAACAAAAACTCTTGGTTGGGGAGATGGCTGACCTCTGGTTTCATTGCCTAATTGCCCTTTCTCAGTTTGGCTTGCGCCCAGAAGACGTAATTACTGAGCTTGAGCGCCGTCTCGGTACTTCAGGCATCGAGGAAAAAGCCGCCAGAAAAGCTTCAAGCAAGGAGTAATTGATGCCCCATGACCCAAATTGCCTATTTTGTAAGATTTCCAAAGGTGAAATCCCATCCCAAAAGGTGTATGAGGACGAGGAGATTTATGCCTTTAAAGATATTAATCCTGCAGCCCCCGTCCATTTTTTGATGATTCCTAAAAAACATATCCCTATGCTGGAATCTGCAGAAGTGGCTGATGCGCCATTGCTAGGTAGAATGATGGAATTAGCACCACGTCTCGCCAAGGAGCAGGGTTGCCGTCCTGGAAAAGATGGTGGCTTTAGATTGGTAGTGAATAATGGTGCAGATGGTGGGCAAGAGGTTTATCACTTGCATTTGCATGTGATGGGCGGTCCGCGCCCCTGGAAAAAATAGTCCGAGGAGATTAAAAATGGGTTCATTTAGCATTTGGCATTGGTTAATTGTTTTGGTAATCGTGATGTTGGTATTCGGTACCAAAAAATTGCGCAATATCGGTACTGATTTAGGTGGCGCTGTTAAAGGTTTCAAAGATGGCATGAAAACGCCTGAGGGAACTGAAGAGTCGCAAGACAAGGCTAAAGAGCAAATTCAGAGCGCTGCTACATCAACAGAGAAAACTGTGGATGTTCAGGCAAAAGATATCAATAAATAATTGTTGATAGAAATAATGCGCAGCTGCAATGATTGATCTCGGAGTTTCAAAGCTTGCACTCATTGCAGTAGTTGCATTGGTAGTGGTCGGCCCGGAACGACTTCCAAAAATTGCCCGTATGGCGGGTAACTTATTTGGAAGAGCGCAGCGCTATATGGCGGATGTCAAATCCGAAGTTAGCAGGCAGATGGATGTTGAGGAGTTCAAGAAACTCCGAGAAGAAAGTGTCTCTGCCTTTAAAGATGTTGAGAACTCCATTCAATCTGTTACTCAAGAGGCTGGTGCCAATCTCAGTGACCAGGCAGATATCTTTGAAAATCATTTTACGAGAGCTCCTCTTGATGAAAAAGAAGTTCTACAAAAATCGGTACGCCAGGGTCGGAAGAGTTGGGGCGTGAGGCGCGCTGCGAGACCAGTTTGGTTTAAGCGATCCACTGGTATGCGCACAAGAGTTCAGTCCGGAGCTGCGCGCATGAAGCGCTTTCACCACAGCGCGGGCAAATAAATTAGCCCAAAGAAAAGTAAATACGAATATCAATGACGCAAAATAATTCAACAGAAGATTCCGGACTACAAGAATCATTCTTGTCACATTTATTTGAGTTGCGTGATCGCATCATCAAGTCAGCGATAGCCATCATTGTAGTTTTTGTTTCCTTAGTTTATTGGGCACCAGATATTTTTCATTTGTTTGCCCAGCCACTACTTCAGGCATTACCTGCTGGCGGCAAGATGATCGTGACTGATGTCACGGGTTCATTCTTTGTACCTATGAAAGTCACCATGTTGGTGGCTTTCTTAATCGCTCTGCCAGTAGTGATGTATCAGTTATGGGCATTCATTGCCCCCGGCCTTTATCAGCACGAGCGTAAGTTGATAGTACCTTTGGTTATCAGTAGTTATAGCCTGTTTATTTTTGGAATGGCCTTTGCTTACTTCTTAGTTTTCCCAACGGTATTTCAATTCATGGCTAGTTATAACGCTCCCTTGGGTGCTGAAATGTCGACTGATATTGATAAATACCTTGGCTTTGCTATGACAACCTTTTTGGCCTTTGGCATTACCTTTGAGGTTCCAGTTGTTGTGGTGGTGCTGGTTCGCATGGGCATGGTGCCATTGGCTAAGCTTAAAGAGATTCGTCCTTATGTAATTGTTGGCGCTTTTGTGATTTCAGCAATCGTGACACCACCAGATGTGTTATCTCAACTGCTCTTAGCTGTGCCAATGTGCTTACTCTATGAGCTCGGGCTTCTCATTGCCCGCTTCTATGTCCCAAAATCCGTAGATGATGAGTCTGATGACATTAAAGATGGCGAATCTAAAGGCTCGGATACTCAAGCTACTGTTTGATCTTGTGAGAAGGTAGCAGTCAGCCACTCAGTTACTCGGTCAAATCGATAACGTCTTTGTCTTAAATTACCTTCTAAGTCAGATTCGCTTCCAGCAAATACTTTTCCTGCGGCAAGCAAAGAGCGCCGCTGCTGCGTGGTATCAATCTGAATTAATCTAGGCAGTATCTTTGGTAGCTCGCGACGAATATCGACTGCGACACAATGTTCGTGCTGTAACTGCCCAACCTCACACAGTAATAGCTCAGCCTTACTCAAATTAAATTGATTGGCGATGATGAGTCGGTGACATAGCAAGATCCACTCTTCATCTAATTTGTGTTCGGCGTGATGGTTTAATGCCTTTTCAGCATAAGTAGCCAATTCAAACCAATCATTGTTCTTTGGGCTGGAGACATTCTCCAGAATTTTCCCAAGCAATTCTTTTGCTTCGGTAACACCTTGTTGGTGTGCTTGCCAAATCCAATAAGAAGCTTGCAGGCCGCGAACCTTCTCTTCAACTTTTTCGCGTTTGCGCCAGAGGTTGGCGCCTCTTTTGAATTGAGCTACTGGATGACCTAAATCTGCTGCACGATCAAGACAGCGATCACTCTCAGCGGCGTTGTATCCAGAGAACTGTGGTCGACGATAAATCTCACCTAAGGCAAACCAAGCATCGCGATCGCCGTCTTTGGCGGCCAACTCTAACCAATAGGCCGCTTTCTTGAGGGAGGCATTCGTTTTGCCACCACCCACCCCAATCACCTCTTTCTCAGCAGAATCAACCTCATTGAATTGCGCTAGGCGTAATCCCAGTGTGAGTTTGGCAATCGTCAGCCCAAGTTCTGCTGCTTGTATCAGCGCAGCCTCATTTTTATCTGAGAGCCAAGCATTCCAAAGAGAGGAGAGTGCCTCATCTTTTGGCTGTAGCTTGATGAGTAGTTCTTTTGCGCTGTTAGTAAATGGTGTTTCTGATTCTGCTAGGCCTAATAAAAACCCCTTTGCTTTCTTTTGTAGAGTCAGAAAGTCATCGCCATCTTTGCCTTGCTTCAAGAGCCAGGTAGAGAGCTCAGTCTGTAAATCTTTTTTAGCGGGATTAAGTAAAAGTTCTGCAAGCTGCCATTGCGCTGCGTAACTTGCATCAATATTGGCCTTAGCTAATTTCCAGAATGATTCCCAGCCAAAAGCAAATGCCGGTGAATTCAATGTTCCCTCCAGTGGAACAGTCGAGATTTGCTCCAACATCTCCAAAAT
>NZ_NCFJ01000696.1:0-1129 GCF_002281105.1 Polynucleobacter sp. 35-46-11 | reverse complement strand
CCGCACAATCAACTTCAGCCCATTGGCAAGGACAAACTCATGGGTATTTGATGGGGCGGCCTCAGGAGTTGCCCAAGCGGCTGAGCAAGAGATCAGTAAAAAGAAGGAAAAACGCAATAAAGTGGAGCGCATCTGTAAGATCACCTATCCCAAGAATTTAATTGATAAGATGCAAGGATTAAATTGTATCGATTATGTTCGGCTTACGTAAAACCCTCGGATCCCTATTCAAATCGAATCAGACTGACGAAGCCTGGTTTGATGCCCTAGAAGAATCTCTCATTTTGAGTGATGTAGGCCTACCTACGACCGAACAACTGATTAGCAAACTTCGCAAGGCTGCCAAATCAGAAAATGCCAGTAGTCCAGAAGACCTAAAGCAACTACTGATTCAAGAGGTGGCAAGTCTCCTAAAGCCTTTGGAGCCAAGCCCTAACCCTTTATTTGTTCATGAACAAAAGACCACTCCGGAAATATGGCTAGTAATTGGCGTCAATGGTGCTGGTAAGACCACCACCATCGGCAAACTCTGCAAACTCTTTCAGTCACAAGGCAAGTCCGTCTTACTGGCAGCAGGCGATACTTTCCGGGCGGCTGCACGCAATCAGCTCCTGGAATGGGGTGGGCGCAACCAAGTCGACGTCATCATGCAAGAAAGTGGTGATGCTGCAGCCGTAGCGCATGATGCGATTCATGCTGCAGTGTCTCGTAAGAGCGATATTTTGATTATTGATACCGCGGGCAGATTAGCCACCCAAGACCATCTCATGGAAGAATTGAAGAAGGTTAAAAGAGTCATTGGCAAGGCCCTTCCTGGGGCCCCTCACCAGACTTTGCTCGTTCTTGATGGCAATACTGGTCAAAATGGTTTAAGCCAAGTAAAGGCCTTTCATGCTGCTTTAGGCCTATCAGCCTTAATCGTGACAAAGTTAGATGGCACCGCTAAAGGTGGAGTGATCTGTGCGCTTGCTCACACCCTCAAAGATGGGTCAAAACCAGCGGTTTTAGCCCTAGGCAAAGGTGAGGGAATTAACGATTTAGCCCCTTTCACTGCCGCACAATATTCTTCTGAATTATTCAATTAAATCATAGACTTATAGAAGTAAAAAACCATTAGCACTCTCTTGAC
>NZ_NCFJ01000695.1:0-1129 GCF_002281105.1 Polynucleobacter sp. 35-46-11 | reverse complement strand
CTATTTGGCTTCTTTTGCTATATGACTTACGATCTCACCAATCTTGCCGTCATCCGTGACTTCCCTATGCGACTGGCATTTGTGGATATCGTTTGGGGCTCAGCGGTAACCGCGGCATCCAGCGCTCTAGCCTACTGGCTTGGTAGTAAGATAGCCTGAAAATCTTTTTCCCATGAATCTCTTTCACCCAAAACTACTCGATTCCTTTAAGGGCTATAACGGCGCCCTGTTTAGTAAAGATATATTAGCGGGCATCACAGTCGGTGTAGTTGCATTACCTTTAGCAATGGCCTTTGCAATTGCCAGCGGACTCAAACCAGAAGCAGGCATTTTCACAGCAATTATTGCTGGCGGACTCATTTCTTTACTGGGTGGTAGCCGCGTGCAAATTGGTGGGCCTGCGGGCGCGTTCATCGTCATTGTTTACGGCATTGTGGAGCATTACGGTCTAGCTAATTTACTCTTGGCAACCGCCATGTCTGGAGTGTTCTTATTTTTGATGGGACTCTTTCGGCTTGGAACCTTAATTCGCTTTATTCCAGTTGCTGTCATTATTGGATTTACCAATGGCATCGCCGTCTTGATTGGTCTCTCTCAAGTTAAAGAGTTTTTTGGCTTACAAATTACGAAGATGCCTGCTGAATTTTTTCAAGCAATCGAAGCTTTGTATGCTGCCGCCGATACGGTAAATCCCATCGCCCTTATGTTGTCCATAGGCAGCTTGGCTCTTTTAATTGCTTGGAGAAATTTTCAGAAACGTCTTGGACACCTAAGCCATATCCCAGCAACAGTCATTGCAATGACTGTTGCCACTATCATCACCAGCATATTTAACCTGCCTGTCGACACCATTGGCAGTCGTTTTGGTGGCATTCCATCAGGACTACCCAGCTTTGAATGGATTCCAGTCAGCTGGAGTACTGCACAGTTTGTCATTGCACCTGCTATCACGCTGGCCGTACTTGGAGCTATTGAATCACTGCTATGCGCACGCATTGCCGATGGACTGATTCATGATCGCCACAACTCTAACCAGGAGTTGATGGCACAAGGCGTAGCAAATCTAGTCACCCCGTTCTTTGGCGGAATGCCTGCAACAGGAACTATTGCAAGAACAGTTACCAACATA
>NZ_NCFJ01000694.1:0-1130 GCF_002281105.1 Polynucleobacter sp. 35-46-11 | reverse complement strand
AAAAAGGCATGGTAATTGCCGATATTGGGGCAGGCACTGGTTATTTATCACGCCGTATGTCTGAAAAAGTAGGCGCAAATGGCGTTATTTACGCCGTAGATGTGCAGCCAGAAATGATGGGTAAGATTAAGGCACTTGCTAAAAAACACAGCAATATTCAACCCGTTTTATCTCAAGTTGACGATGTTAAATTGGCAGAAAACTCTCTCGATATGGCCATTATGGTCGATGTATATCACGAACTCGAATATCCATTTGAAACTATTCAAAGCCTGATAAAAGCTTTAAAGCCTCAAGGTCAGCTTATTTTGGTGGAGTATCGTGCTGAGGACGACAAAGTCAAAATCAAACAAACCCATAAAATGAGCGAGGCACAAATTATTAAAGAGCTCACCACCCATCCGCTTAAATGGCAGAAAACTATGAATAGTTTGCCTTTACAGCATATTGTGATATTTACTAAGCAGTAAACGTTTGGCTATTGCTGACAATAAAAAGATTAGTTAAGTTTTCTGAATATATATTACGCGAACCTGTTTATTAATTAAGCTAATAAACTCTAGAGTTACATCGTGAATGCTTAACGTTTTGATAACTGATTGATAACCCTTGTATCGAGAGTAGCTAAGGCGATAGTGGAGTTACTATGCCGCTAGGGTCAATGTGAGCACGCCGATGCACGTCTTTACCTAACTCTAACCAATCCATCGATACTACTTCAAACCGCAACACGGCTAAGTAGTGATTAATAGGCATATTTTCCGAAAATGCCTCGTCAATATTATTCGAGACAATCACACTGCCTGGTGCTTGATTACTCAGATAATCTTTTGATGACTTTGATTGACTCATCTGAGCCCAAGCAGTTTCTACAAACTCACCATTAGTATGGACGCTAGCATTCACTGAAACTCTTAATTGCCAACTCAGTCTTTTGCTCCAAAAAACAAGTTGTGCACGACCGCATTTTACAAGCTCCTGGCATTTAGAACTTCTCGAGTCGGTATATGCGTCTAAGGTCCACAACGTTTGATTTGCGTGACGTAAAACAATCGTCCTTACTTGTGGATTTCCATCTAAACCAATGCTAGCAAAAGCAGGTGTTCGCCAATTGTGATGTCGATCTTTTG
>NZ_NCFJ01000099.1:0-7003 GCF_002281105.1 Polynucleobacter sp. 35-46-11 | reverse complement strand
TTTGAGGAAGAATTGGTAGTTGAGTTCATGGCAGAGATAGAAGATTAGTAAAAAACGCTACTTGGTCGGTAGAATCATTGAATTCTAGAGGATTCGAGCACGATGGCTGAAATTTTTACCCCTTTTTTAACCGCATTTATTTTGGCTTATGCCTTACGCCCAGTTTGCTTGTGGCTTGAGGGTCGTAAGCTGCCCCGCGCAGCCGCGGCTGGAATTGCCATGATTCTTGGTCTGGGAGTGGTTTTTTTGATTTTGAGCCTGTTTATAACACTCCTCAAAACCGAGATTCCCCTCATTAGAGCCCAATTCCCAGACTGGATCCAAAACACGCAAGCCTGGCTTGGACCCAAGTTGAGTGAATTAAATATCAATGTGGATTGGAGCACCCTGAAATCCAGTGCGACCCAAAAAATTACGACTCACCTGAATGACAATTCCGATGCGCTAATGACATCCACCTTAGAGACCGTACTGATGTCTGGTAGCTCAGTAATTACTGGGTTCGTTAATGCGGTTCTCATCCTGTTTGTGATGTTTTATCTACTCATCGACTGGGATCATTTTTTTAAGCTAGTTAAAAAAATCGTACCTCTTCGCGCACAAGATACGGTTCATCATTTGATCATGCATGCTGATGGTCTGTTATCTCAATATCTTAGAGGCATGCTAATCGTTATCTCCATCATGTCTGTTTTTTATAGCGTTGGGTTAACTCTAGTGGGGATTAAAGGCGCTGTAGCATTTGGTGTCTTCACTGCACTCATGATTGTGATCCCCTATATCGGTATCACCTTAGGCTTCAGCTTAGCCATCCTTGCAGCCCTTTTACAATTCGGTCCTGGTGGTGCAATCATTGGCGTCTTGGCGATATACGGACTTGGGCAATTTATTGAAGGCTTCTTTCTTACGCCGCGCCTGGTAGGCGAGCGAATTGGTTTGCATCCAGTTGCCGTTCTCTTTGCATTGTTGCTATTCGGCAAATTATTCGGCTTCTTTGGCGTGCTTTTAGCATTACCAACGAGCGCAGTCGGCTTAGTTCTACTCCAATACGGCTGGTCACGCTATACCCAAAGCTCTTGGTATCAAAAGTAAATTTCTGCAGTAATGAATAAGCCTTCACTACCAAAGCAATTTGCGCTCGACATCAGTCATGCGCCCAAACCCAGTCTAAATAATTTTTTAGCTGGAGAAAATCTAGCGCTGCACTCTGCTTTAGTAGCCTTAGCTAAATCCTGGGAGGCGAATGCTCCAAGATTGGCTAGCGAGAATCCCTTGAATCAACGCTGGATCTATTGGTGGGGATCCGAGGGTTCTGGTCGCACCCATTTACTCAGTGCCGTCGGCAACGCAGCTCAGTACTTAGGCTTGGAATACTTCCCCCTTACGCCTAAGGAACCGATTTCCTGGGTTCGCCTTGAGGAAAATCTACCCTCCCTCTGCGCTAGTGATGCACCCTCTGTCATTACTGTTGATGATGTGGATCGACTTGATGAGCGCTTGGTAGCCTCTTTATTTCGTATTCTGAATGCCATTCAAAGCAGCAAAGCGGTGCATATTTTCATGGCTGGCAATGCTGCTCCAGGGGCACTAAAGCTTAGAGAAGACCTTCGCACCCGCCTGGGATGGGGTTTGATCTTTCAAACTCACCTTTTGGGAGATGATGAGAAAATGGAGGCCTTACAACAAGCGGCGCAAGCGCGCGGCTTAGTTTTATCGCCAGATGTTTTGCCTTGGTTATTAAATCGCTTTTATCGCGACATGCCTAACCTCATGGCCTTGATTGATGCTTTGGATGCTTATTCACTTGAAACAAAACGTGCTGTTACCTTGCCTCTCGTAAGAGAGCTGTTGCAGCAAAAATAAATTAATTCATATTCAATTCGTGACCCAATTAGCCCTGTTCGACCTAGATCACACATTACTCCCCTGCGATAGCGATTACGAATGGGGCCAGTTCTTGGCACGTATCGGCGTGGTGGATAGTAAATACTACGCACAGCAAAACGAACGCTTCTATCAAGATTACAAGGATGGAAAACTCAACATCCAAGAATTCCTTCGCTTTGCATTAAAGCCGCTCTCAGAACATTCTCGCGCGCAACTCAAAGAATGGCATGACGCTTTTATGCACGAAGTAATTACTGGTCAACTTCGTCAAGAGGCGATTGATCTTGTGAAGCGCCACCAAGATGCTGGCGATCTTTGCTGCGTTGTCACTGCAACCAATAGCTTTGTTACTAGACCCATTGTTGAGAGTTTTGGCATAGAACATCTTGTGGCCACTGAACCTGCCACCGTGGATGACAACCCTTTCACCGATTTCACGGGTGAAGTCAAAGGTATTCCGAGTTTCCGAGAGGGCAAAATTCAACGAGTACACGATTGGCTTGCCACTCAAAATCACGCATTGGATCAGTTGCCACAAAGTTATTTTTATTCGGACTCAATGAATGATTTACCTCTCCTGGAAAAAGTCAGCAATCCTGTTGCCACCAATCCAGATACCCGCCTGCGTGAAGAAGCCACGAAACGCCACTGGCCCATACTTGAACTGTTTGCATGATTACCAAATTTATTAAACGTATTTTGCGTCGTGACCCTATGGTCAGACACACTGCCGCCCATACCTCCGGCGCCCCCAAGAGAATTCCAAAAAAATCTCACCGCATTAATCCAGATTTACTCTCCAAAAATGCAGTGAAAGTAACTCAGACATTGCAACAAGCCGGCTATGAGGCTTTTATCGTTGGTGGCGCAGTGAGAGACTTAGCGCTAGGCATTGGGCCTAAAGATTTTGATGTAGCAACCAATGCCACACCAGATCAAGTACAAAAGCTATTTCGTAAAGCACGTCTCATTGGTCGTCGCTTCCAAATTGTTCACGTCACTTTCTTTGGCAAAGGTCAACCGGAAATTATTGAGGTATCTACCTTCAGAGCCTTATTGGAGAACGCTGGCGAGCATGTAGCGGAAAATGGCCGCATTCTACGTGACAACGTTTGGGGTAGCCAACACGAGGATGCTGCTCGGAGAGATTTCAGCATCAACGCAATGTACTATGACCCCGCTACCGAGACTGTCCTCGACTATCACGGCGGCATGGCCGATATGCAGAAGAAAACTTTACGCATGATTGGTGATCCCGCCAAACGCTATCGCGAAGATCCCATTCGAATGCTGCGTGCAATTCGTTTTGCCGCCAAAACAGGCTTTACTTTGGATGCAGCGACAAGCGCACCTATCGCCAAATTGGGTAAGTTGATTCATGATGTTCCATCAGCCCGCCTATTCGACGAAATCCTTAAACTACTGATGTCGGGTTATTCATGGGCCGCAATTCAAGGCTTGAAGGATGCAGGATTGCATCACGGTCTTTTACCTTTGCTGGATCACATCCTGGATCAGAGTGCAGCCTCTAAAGAGGCGAATGATTTTGTACGTATTGCTCTTGCCAATACCGACCAACGTATTCAATCAGGCAAAAGTGTTTCAGCAGGCTTCTTATTTGCCACCTTACTTTGGCCAGACTTGCTGAACAATTGGAAAAAGAATATCGCTAAGGGGATTTCTAACATCCCCGCATTGCATGATGCAATGGATGAGACGATTGCGAGCCAAAGTAGCGGCATGGTGATCCAGCGTCGCTTCGAAAGCGATATGAGAGAAATCTGGTCTATGCAGCCTCGTTTTGAAAAGCGTGTTGGACGCTACCCTTATCGCCTCATTGAATCCCCACGCTTTAGAGCGGGTTATGATTTTATGCTGTTGCGTTGCGCTACCGGCGAGAAAAGTCCATCCTTAGGTCAATGGTGGACCGACTTCATTGCCACCGACCCGGCAGGGCAGGAAGCCTTGATGGCCAGCGTCAAGAATGAGGCTAGCAATAGCGCCTCCCCTGCAAAACGACGCCGCCGCAGAAAACCTAAAGCCACTATCCAAACTGAAGCTTCACCAGACTAAGCAGACTTAAGAAAAATTCAGTAAAGTAGGCTCGGTAATCTCCTATAGTTTTTCTCTTGTTTGGGATGAGCATGGCTCGAGCTTTTATTGGATTTGGTGGCAATATCGGTGACACACGTCAACTTATTACTGACGCGATTGTGTGCCTCGCGCAGCGTTGCGAACTTCAAATTGTTGCCAAAAGCTGCTTCTATCAAAGCGCGCCATTTCAAGCTACTGGCGGAGACTACATCAATGCAGTCATTGAAATAGAAACGCAATTAAGCCCTTACGGCTTACTGCACGTCTGCCAAGCAGTTGAACAAGAATTTGGCCGTGAGCGTCCTTACACCAATGCACCTCGCACAATTGATCTGGATATTCTGGCATTTGAGGGCGTCTCCCAAACGGATACCGAACTCACTATTCCGCACCCCAAAATCATTGAGCGCTCTTTTGTTCTCCTGCCTTTACTGGAGATTGCTCCGGATTTCTTTTTACCCAACTGGGGTGAACTCAAGGCTTATCTCCCCAATGTAGCCGATCAGCGGATCGAAAAACTCCCTTGCCGCAACTGTAATTGTGCTGAAAAAGACGTTTATAGCCAATCAGCGCATTAATTCATTAAACTCACGCCATGGGTTACTTACAGGGCGAAAAGCCAATCACGATCTCTAAACTCCTCTCCATGCGTGTTGAGGGTGAAAAAATTTCTATGCTGACAGCATACGATTCCACCATGTCAGCCTTATTAAATCGCTGCGGGGTGGATACCATCCTGATTGGGGATTCACTAGGTAATGTGATTCAAGGTCACTCAAGTACTACCCCTGTAACGGTTGAGCAAGTGGCGTATCACACCGAATGTGTAGCTCGTGCTAACACCCATGCATTCGTGATTGCAGATCTTCCTTTTGCTAGTTATGGTGATCCGGTTCAAGCCTTGGATTCAGCTGCAGAACTCATGCGGGCTGGTGCAGATATGGTGAAGCTTGAGGGTGGTGATTGGCAAATCGACATCATTCAATATTTAGTGGAACGTAGCGTTCCTGTTTGTGCTCACTTGGGACTTCTGCCTCAGTCTGTTCATATCTTGGGTGGCTATAAGGTTCAAGGTAAGTCAAAAGATGCTGCAAGCTTAATGCTCGAACAAGCGATTGCTTGCGAGCAAGCGGGCGCGCAAATGATTGTGCTCGAAGCAATCCCCTCCTCATTAGGAAAGCTGATTACTGAATCGCTTTCCATTCCTACCATTGGAATTGGCGCAGGAGCAGATTGCTCCGGTCAAGTGTTGGTATTGCAAGATATGTTGGGCATCAGCCCTGGAAAACCACCAAAGTTTGTAAAAAACTTTTTGGATGGTCATGCCTCAATTGAGGCCGCAGTCAAAGCCTATGTTCGAGAAGTGAAATCCGGAAAATTTCCTGGACCCGAACACGGCTTTGCTGGATAAGCTTTAATAACTAGCTAACTAAAAAAACTCTTCACGCCATCAAACCAACCCTTTTGATGAGGGTTATGTTTGTCACCACCTGATTTCAGGCTGTCATCAAAGTTCTGCAGTAATTTTTTCTGCTCTTCAGTTAACTTCACCGGCGTCTCAACGGCAACGTGAACGAAAAGATCGCCCACCATCGTAGAGCGCAAACCTTTAATTCCCTTGTTACGCAAACGGAATGTTTTTCCAGTCTGCGTTCCTTCAGGAATCGGAAACTCGACGCGGCCCGAAAGCGTTGGCACTTCAATATCGCCACCAATCGTTGCAGTAGCAAAAGAGATTGGCATCTGAACATGCAAATCACTACCGTCACGCTCAAATACCTTATGGGGTTTTACTCTGACCTCAACATAGAGATCGCCAGAGGGTCCGCCGTTCACACCTGGCTCGCCGTTACCCACTGAGCGCACGCGCATACCATCATCAATACCCGCAGGAATTTTGATTTCAAGTGTTTTTTGTTCTTTGTGTTTACCGCTACCATGGCAAGTCTTACATGGCTTCGGAATGTACTCGCCTGTACCGCGGCACTTAGGGCAAGTTTGTTGCATTGAGAAGAAGCCTTGCTGAACGCGAACTTGGCCATGGCCATCGCAAGTAGTGCATCTCTCAGCCTTACTTCCAGGCTCAGCGCCTGTGCCGTGACATGGCTTGCAGTCACTCCAGCTTGGCACCCGAATTTGTGTGGTGTAACCCTCAGCAGCTTGCTCGAGAGTGATCTCCATGTTGTAACGTAAATCGGCGCCCTTATAAACCTGAGGTCCAGACTGACGTCCACCACCTTGGCCGAAGATATCACCAAAGATATCACCGAAGGCATCTGCAAAACCACCGCCACCGAAACCACCACCGCCAAAGCCACTGGACTGATCAACGCCTGCATGACCGTATTGATCATAAGCAGCACGCTTGTTCGGATCTGTCAGCGTTTCGTACGCTTCTTTGACTTCTTTAAATTGCGCTTCCGCTGTTTTGCTATCGGGATTGCGATCAGGGTGATGCTTCATCGCCATTTTCCGATAAGCCTTTTTTAGCTCCTCATCGCTGGCACCTTTCGCAACACCAAGCACTTCGTAATAATCGCGTTTACTTTTAGGCACAAAATTCCTCTCAACAACCTGAATGACACAAGTCGGCTCGAGGCCGACTTGTTATTGAAGTACTTCTAAACTACGTTAAATGGCTCTCAATGAAGGGATTACTTCTTATCATCCACTTCTTTGAAATCCGCATCTACTACGTCAGCATCTGGAGCAGCTGCTTGCGCACCACCAGGAGCTGCGCCAGGTGCAGCGCCACCAGCTTTAGCTTGTTCAGCAGCCATGGCCTTTTCGCCCAACTTCTGACTTGCTTTACCCAAAGCTTCAGTCTTAGCTTCAATGGCAGCTTTATCACTACCCTTGATGGCCTCATCCAATTCTTTTAAGGCAGCTTCGATTGCTTCTTTCTCAGAAGCCTCTAGAGCAGAACCATGCTCTTCCAAAGCTTTCTTAGTTGAATGCGCCAAAGCATCTGCAGTGTTACGCGCTGTGACTAATTCCAATGCTTTTTTATCTTCATCGGCAT
>NZ_NCFJ01000098.1:0-7011 GCF_002281105.1 Polynucleobacter sp. 35-46-11 | reverse complement strand
AAGCTTCCACTGTTTCAGTGGATCATGAATGCGCATCATAAAGCGGTTGTATTGCTCATCATCAGAAATGGAGAACCAGTATTTGATGAGAATAATTCCAGAACGAATAATCATCCGCTCAAATTCCGGAACTGTACGCAAAAACTCTTCGTACTCAGCGTCCGTACAAAAACCCATGACCTTCTCAACGCCAGCACGGTTATACCAACTACGGTCAAATAAAACGATCTCACCACCTGCGGGTAAATTGGACACATAACGCTGAAAATACCATTGGGTCTTTTCACGCTCACTTGGTGCCGTAAGGGCAACCACCTTACAAACCCGCGGATTAAGTCGCTGGGTAATCCTCTTAATAGCACCACCCTTACCAGCAGAATCACGGCCTTCAAATAAAACAGCAACTTTAAGCTTATTCTCCACTACCCAGTCTTGAAGCTTTACCAACTCGCCTTGCAGACGAAATAATTCCTTAAAGTAAACATTTCGAGGGATAACAGAGCCACTACCACCATCTTGCGAGAGGCGATCATCATCGAGCTCCATTTCGAGCTCTTCATCCATGCTATCTAGAATTTCTTCTTGAGCACGCTGATACCATTCAGCCATCTCTTTATGTTTTGATGTCATTTATTCCTCTAGGGCGTTGTATCTTTTTATCCCAAGAGTATGACATTTTTATTACATATATTGCTTATAGGGTTTGGGCGATCGATTCCTGACAATAAGCTGCCACCTGCTTACGATCAGAATCCCTTGAATTCTCGGCTCGATAAGGCTGCAAAAAGTGTATGTGGACCAGCAAGCCAGGCTCATGAATCACTCTAGACATGGATTCCAATAGCCCCATATCCCCAATAAAAGCCGGTGAGTCGCTCCTTAAACTCGTTTTCTGACAGACATAGCGTATAGAGAGAGGATAAATCGGGCATTTAGCAGCCAAGGCCGACTCAAAGAGATTAGGCCTAAAAGGCAGAACTTGTTCACCATTGGAGGATGTCCCCTCTGGAAAGATGCAAATTGACTCGGTATTAAGAACGTCAGCTATCTGCTCAACAACTTCCCTAGCATGGCGGGCATTATCTCTTCGAATAAAAACCGTTCCCAATTGCTTTGCCATCCAACCAAAGATTGGCCAAGATCTTACCTCTGACTTGGCAACAAATCGAATGGGTTTACAGGCATTGATGGCATGAATATCCAACCAAGAAATATGATTTGCTGCGAATAAAGCAGGCACAGGTGCCACATTCTCCAGACCAGTGACAACCAACCTTAACTTAAAAATTCTCAAAAGGCGCTGAGACCACATTTGAATGCGATGGTCTTTTTTAGACTGATTAATCCATGGAAATACCACAGACAGTATGAAGACTCCAGTAAGCACATGAAGAAAGATACTGACCCAGGTCAAAAAAGAAAATGCCTTGCTAGGTGAAGTTTTATTTGCTAATGCATCAAATGTCATAAGTTCAGAATATAAAGCAAGTCATCAAACTGACTTAAAAGTGTCACACAGGATACATATATGACGGGCTTAATGCATATTCATGATGCACTATCGAGCAATTTGGATTTCAGATGTACACCTAGGAACTTCAGGGTGTCAGGCAAACTACCTCCTCGATTTTCTAAAACACAATGAAGCAGATAAGTTTTACTTGGTCGGAGACATTATCGACGGCTGGCGTCTAAAGCAATCGTTCTACTGGCCTCAAGCACATAATGACGTAGTCCAAAAGTTACTACGCAAAGCACGTAAGGGCTCAGAAGTCATTTATATCCCCGGCAATCATGATGAAGCCGCAAGGCAATACTTTGGCATGTCATTTGGAGATATCAAAGTAGAAGAAGAGGTGATTCATACACTATTAGATGGTCGAAAACTATGGGTAACCCATGGCGATCTGTTTGATGGCGTGATGCAGTACGCCAAATGGCTTGCCTATGTAGGCGACTCTCTCTATTCATTCATTCTCTATATCAACCGCTATTTCAATATGTTGCGCGTAAAGATGGGTTTACAGTACTGGTCTCTTTCCCAGTACCTCAAGCATCAAGTCAAAAATGCAGTGAGCTACATCGCAGATTTTGAACATATTATGGCTAGAGAGGCTCGCCTCAGAAATTGTGATGGCGTAGTGTGTGGCCATATTCATAAAGCCGAGATCCGTGAAATCGATGGCTTACTGTATTGCAACGATGGTGATTGGGTTGAGAGCTTATCCGCCTTAGTCGAAACCACTTCGGGTGAGCTCAAAATTATTTACTGGACACACATTAAAGGTGACCCAGTGCCAAAAATCGAAGTTTCCAATCAATCTACTGCTGAAATAATTATTAAAGAGGCTGTGTTATGAAAATTATGATCGTTACCGATGCATGGGATCCTCAAGTTAATGGCGTTGTCAGAACCCTCAAGCAAACCCGTGCTGAATTAATCGCTATGGGTCACGAAGTAGAGATGATCACACCGACTGGTTTTAAATCTATTCCCTGCCCTACTTATCCGGATATTGCGCTATCCCTGTTTCCCGGCAAAGAGGTGGCACGCAGAATTAAAGAATTCGCACCTGATGCGATCCATATCGCTACTGAGGGGCCATTGGGCTTGTCCGCACGCTCTTATGCGGTTAAAAATGATCTACCCTTTTCTACCGCCTACCATACACGCTTTCCAGAGTACGTGAAAGCACGCACCGGAATTCCACTGGCCATCACTTATGCCTTTATTCGTTGGTTCCATGGCCCATCAATGGCAGTGATGGCGCCTACTATTGTGGTTAAAAATGATCTCGAAGAATACGGACTCAAAAATGTAGTGCTCTGGTCGCGTGGAGTTGATTTAGACATCTTCAAAATGCAAGACTCAAAGGCACTCAATAGTGCGCACCCGATTTTTCTATACGTCGGACGCGTTGCCGTAGAAAAAAATATCAATGCATTCTTAGAAATTGATTTACCAGGCTCTAAGTGGGTAGTTGGTGATGGCCCTGCCATGGCAGAGATTAAGCAAAAATATCCCAATATCAATTACCTAGGTGTTTTACAGCAAGATGAATTAGCCAAGGTATATGCAGCCGCCGATGTATTTGTATTCCCCAGCAAAACCGATACTTTTGGCTTGGTATTACTGGAAGCTATGGCCTGTGGCACCCCTGTTGCCGCCTATCCTGTTACTGGCCCAATTGATGTTCTAGGCGACTCTGCTGCAGGTGCAATGCACGAGGATCTTCGGGAAGCCTGTATTCAAGCCTTACGAATTCCACGTGAGCTTGCCAGAGCACATGCCGAGAAATTCTCCTGGAGAGCTGCTTCAGAGCAGTTTGCCAAACACCTCAAACCTGTGCCTTCTGCGCAAGTTCATGTCACCGCCTTAGCTTAAGAAGATATTTTGACTACCCCTTACGATATTAAGCAAAATCCACACAAAGGAAATCGTGGACTAACAAGAGCTTGGCATGCTGCAAAAAACTCTTGGTGCGGCATTGTATATGCGTTTAAAGAGGAGAGTGCATTTAGACAAGAACTCACCTTACTAGCCTTGCTGACTCCAATAGCATTATGGATGCCAGTGAGTCCAGTTGAAAAATGCATCCTCATTACATCACTACTACTTGTTTTAGTGGTGGAGCTACTTAACTCTAGCGTTGAAGCGGCAATTGATCGAATCTCCTTTGATCATCATGACCTATCTAAAAGAGCTAAAGACTTTGGCTCAGCTGCAGTCATGTTGGCATTACTGATTGCAGCTCTACTTTGGGCCACCATTTGCCTCCCTCTTGTCATCAATTGGTAACAGAGCCCTTTTACGATTGACTTAACCTAAATAAGGAAACTCATGTCCGATATCCCAAATCCTCTAGCTGCATTTGATCTGTTTAATGGGCGATTTGAGCAAAAGCCAAAAAAAGAGAAGACCAGCAAAGCCAAAGCAATTAAAAAACTTTTTCCCAAGAAAATTGCCAAGAAATTATTCGGTAAAAAGTTCGCTTTGCGTGCACGTAACGAAGTGTTGGCCATCGAGCCGATTGTTAACGAAAAAGTAATTAGCAAGGCCAAGCGCCCTGCTTTTCAAATTAGCTGGGCCTCAAATCCTAAGGAAGTGAAGGAAGCTCAACGTTTGCGTTTCAAAGTATTTGCAGAGGAAATGGGTGCAAGCCTACCAGCTCATCCTGAAGACTTGGATATCGATGAGTTTGACGCCTACTGCGACCATCTTCTCATCCGCGATCAAGAGACACTGAAGGTAGTTGGTACCTATCGAGTCCTACCACCGCACAAAGCCGCCGAGATTGGTCGCCTTTACTCCGACTCTGAATTTGATCTTTCTCGCCTCAATCACTTGCGCCCCAAGATGGTTGAATTAGGTCGATCATGTGTTCATGCTGACTATCGCTCAGGCGCAGTCATCATGGCATTGTGGAGCGGACTAGCCCAGTACATGCAAAAACACGATTATGAAATCATGCTTGGATGTGCAAGTATTCCTATGGCAGACGGCGGTCATTTTGCCGCAAGCCTATACAACTCACTGAGCAATGATCAAATGGCTCCAGTAGAAAATCACGCCTTCCCGAGACTACCACTGCCCTTGGAGCGCTTAAATGGCGGTTTACAAGTTGAGCCACCGCCCTTGATTAAAGGCTACCTTAAGTTAGGCGCTAAGATTTGCAGTGCGCCAGCCTGGGATCCAGATTTTAATACTGCAGACGTACTCACCATGCTCCGCTTATCTGAAATCAATCCACGCTACGCCAAGCACTTCTTAGTTATGTAATTAACGCAAGATTACTTTATAAGGACGGCCGATACGTTCCCACTCGGCCGCTTCCTTTAGCAAACTAAATTCGGTCAAAGGATGCTCCTCAACCCAATCTTTTGATAGGCTCACAATATAAGAGCCGTCTACTTCAGATACCTTGACTTTGGGAAGTTGAATATCACTCCTACCGCGGCAAAGCACCTGAGACAAGCGCAAGCAGAACAACATTCGCCAATCTCTAAAACTAGAATTATTCGCTAATTTTCCGAGCTTACCGGCATGGCCTATAAGGAGCGCAGCCAACCTTGCCTGGTCATTCTTCGAAAATCCCGGCATATCTGCATTACCTGCAATGTAAGCTGAATGCTTGTGATATCCATTGTGGGCAATCGATAAACCGATTTCATGAAGATTGGCAGCCCATTGCAATAATGCAATGTTATCTTCCCGATCCTCAGAGTCCGGCTTTGGTAGTTGAGATAAAAATTCTGCGGCGTGTATCCCCACTCTCTTTGCCTGCTCACGATCAACGGCATAGCGTTGCATAAACTGCTCAACCGTAACGAAGCGCATATCGTCATGCTGGGATCGGCCTAGCAGGTCATATAAGACTCCCACCCGCAGTGCAGCGTCTGTAACTTCCATACTCTCAATACCCAGTTCATCAAATACAGCGATCATGATGGCCAAACCGCCCGGCCAGACTGATCGACGATCATCTTTAAGACCCTGAAGCTCAACCTGACTAAGATTTTCGTACTTGAGAAGATGCTTCTTCATGGCTCTCAAGCCATCGCGTGTAATAAGGCCACTAGCGCCATTGACACGCCCCATGGTCAAGCCTTCACTTTGCTGGCCATTAAAGTTATTTTCAGCGATCAGATCTGCCAAAGCACGCGCAGTTCCTGAAGAGCCAATCACCTGTTTCCAACCGCTTTTAAGGTAAGCCCCAGAGATCACTTGAATCTCTCTGCGTGCTGCTAATTCGGCTTCCTTGAAAGCATGAGCATCAATATTGCCTTTAGGGAAAAACCGTAGACTATGAGAGACGCAGCCAATATAGAGACTCTCCATCAACTTTGGCTCATAGCCTTTACCGATGATGAACTCAGTAGAGCCGCCACCAATATCAACCACTAAGCGATTTCCCTGGACAGCAGAGACCTCATGAGCAGCACCAATATAAATCAGGCGCGCTTCTTCAACGCCCGCAATCACTTCAATAGGGAAACCTAAAGCTTCTTCGGCATCACGAATAAAGCTAGGAGCATTTTTTGCTACCCTCAAGGTATTTGTAGCAACAGCGCGTACCTTCGAAGGGTCAAAGCCTCGAATACGCTCACCAAAGCGACGAATCGCTGTCAGACCACGCTGATAGGCATCGTTTCCCAATAGCTTGTTATCAGTAAGACCGGCCGCAAGACGCACAGACTCCCGCAGAGTATCAATGGGGCGCAGCTGAGTTCCCGATGGTGTTTTCACTACCTGAGCAACGAGCATGCGAAAACTATTCGACCCAAGGTCGACTGCCGCCACCAGATCGCGAGGAGCATTTCCTAAAATATCTTTATTAACAGCCAAAATTCATCCAGCTAATAGGTTTGATCAATCTAAATATGTCTATTTTATGAAACTCTCATGACATATTCATGAAAATGAACTCTAGTCTACTGGCAAAAGCTTAAGCTGCTAAATTATGCTCGGAACTAGTGCAATTTCGATCACCAAAACTACACAATATGCAGCAATCATCTGATTTTGCTTTTAAGAGGCCATTACACGACGGGCAACGGTATAGATGCATGGAACCGCCCTCAGGGATCTCTAAAGTCTCGCAACCTTGGCAATATGGACAAGTAATAATAGCTTGCTGTGTCTGATTAAATATATTCACACTAAAATGATGCCGGGAAAATATTTCAGGAAAAAGACAATGGTGAATAACTAGAATTTCATTAAATTGCCATACAAGCTATCCATACTAAGATTGCTTTAAATGAGTCTCCCTATGATGCATTTTTTCCCTAAGCTTGCTTGGGGATTTTTTTATCCAGTAAGGAAGCCCCATTATTAAGAGCGAGCAAGGAATCTGTAACCTGCTCTACTTAATGCACGCATTACCTAAAGCAAGCGCAGTATTTGAATTTTCCATTGGGACGTAATTAGTTAGTAGCTCATGATATTTTCTATCAAGCATTCCCGTAACTGACTCCCAAGAAATTTCTAAAGTGGATTCTCGCGCATTT
>NZ_NCFJ01000693.1:0-1133 GCF_002281105.1 Polynucleobacter sp. 35-46-11 | reverse complement strand
ATCAGCCTCCAGTCAGGTAACTAGTGCAGTTTCTGATCTAGGGCTGTAGCAGCCCAATAGCCTCTCGAATGAGGAGCGCCCGATACGCCATGTAAGTGGCAATAAGTACAAATCCCGATAAGAATAGCTTTGGTATTAGGGAGCCTTCGCTCACTAATTCTGAATTCAGTAGCCCTATTGCTACCGCCAAAAAGAATAGTGCGCCCAGTACCAAAACGACCCAGTTCTCTGCACCTGCAACTTCTTGAGTTTGGTTGCGATACGCAAGCACTTGAAATACCGTATTTTTCTGATATCCCGAAACTATCACGCTATCCCCATCGCTAATCTTCATTGGCGTAGAAAACTTTGCTTCAATAGCTTGCTCACCTAAGTGAAAGCTCGAAATATAAAAACGCCGGTAATAAACGGAGGAATGATCGTGAGTTGGTTTTTCGGGATTAATGTATTCCAGGAGTCCATTATTTAAATTGCTGACAGTCCCCGAAATGGTGCTCACTGAGCTAGTTAAAAAAGAACTTGGTTTAACTGTCATGAATAGGGTTCCCAGTAGCGCGAGGAAGATGATCAGAATAGAAGCTTTTGGCCGCTTCATTTATTTTAAGAAAACATCAAGATGCAGATTAAGTGCCCCCTTAATTAATAAACTGATTGCAATCAATAGGGTAAAAATAGCAAAGATGAGTTGGACATTGGGACCACTCATTTTTTTGCCTAAGACTTGTCCAAATAATAAGCCAACTAATGCTGCAAGAGAGAAGGGGGCGGCAACGATGAGATTGAGGTTGCCGGAAGCGGCAGAGAAAATTGCGCCACCGCCAGTAACGATGGCGAGCACTCCCAGCGAGGTTGCTACGATGGACTTCACAGGTAGATCTGTATAACGTTTCAGCGCTGGAACAATAATGAATCCACCACCAACCCCCAATAAGCCAGATAAAAAACCTGCAAGACTTCCAGAAACCATTAGGGCGCGTGCGCAAGGTACTGTCCACTGCAGTTTTCCGATCGCTGGATTCATTAAACAGGGAGGAGGTTTGCGATTGGGCTCAGGAATGCCTTTCAGTTCATTGCGAGCCTCGCTCAGTAGGCGAATAGCAACATACAAGAGCATCAAGCTAAACAAGATCTGC
>NZ_NCFJ01000097.1:0-7016 GCF_002281105.1 Polynucleobacter sp. 35-46-11 | reverse complement strand
TTGGAGGATAAAGCTGCTTAACGGCAACCCTCACCCCATTTGTATCCTCAAAAATATCGTTTCGCTTCGGATCAGTCATCACAATTTTTGCTTTTAAGAATTATGGTTAAGAGTACTCATTCGGAGCGACGCAAAAATGCTGGAATAAATCGACCACCCTTCACGACCCCTGGGGTTGATTCAGGCGGGGTTTCTTGGGGGGCGTCACTCGCTGGCTTTGCAGCATAGCCCCCATAAATACCCAACTCACGCGCACGTACACGATAGTCATCCAATACGCTAACTTTCTTAACGATTTCGCGATTTAACGAGGTTCCCGATAAAGATAAAGTTTTCTTGATAGTCCTGCGTTCTTCAATTTTCTTAGCTAGGAACTTTCCAAAATTCGAAAAGTTTTCCGCAACCTTCTGATCGGAGCAGACACAAAGAAAATCCTCATATACATAGGCATCTAAATCTGGTGTCTGATGAATTGGTGGAGTGATGTAGCAGTTCATTAAGAACTCTAAATTGGTAAATGAGCCCAATGAGGCATAGCCAGGAACGACCTTGCTAGGAGCTACCAAAATGAATTGCTTATTAGCTGCTAAGCGCGCCATACGTTTTTGAGCGTACTCCAAAATAAAAATTTCGGTACTAGCCATCTCAAATTTAGCGCTAGAGCTCGGCACAATCACAATATCAAAATCTAGCATGAACTCATCAGACAGTGTGGGGTGCCATGTCAAATCAGAAATACTCACTTGCACTCCTGCCGAATATTTTCTGACCGCAGCGCGTGAGCTCAGCAATGCAATTCCGGAGTTCTCGTAATTGATTTCTGCACAGTGAACCCGAATGCCAACATCGGGCGCTTTTTTGGTCCAACGAGAAGATGAGGCCTGTCTATCGAAATCGATTAGAGAAACCTCGATACCCTGCTGCATAGCGAGATAAGCGGCTAGGTTAGCGGCAATCGTGCTTTTACCTACCCCACCTTTTTGGTTGGTCACCAGTATCTTAATAGCTTCATGATTTTGCATATTCATTTTTTACGCTATTTAAAATTTAAGTATTGTCTAAACCAACATTGGGTAAAAGATTGGCATCAGCAATCTTAGAAAGCTTGCCACTCAATCTAGCACCATGCTCAATTCCAATTTGGGCATATACGATATCGCCATGCACGTCAGCGCCACTATGCAACTCAACACGCTCTGAGGCATGCACATTGCCCTCCACGCGCCCTGCAACCAACACGCGTACACCAAATATATTGCCCTGTACTAAACCCGTTTTACCAAGCGCAATACAAACATCAGCGCCATACTTCGTCTCAACATCGCCAATGATTGTGCCGTCAATCCGCAAACTCTTGGTGGCAACAATCTTTCCGAAAATTTCTAAATCGGGGCCGATGATGGATCCAAAAGTTTCCCTTGATGGATCCAGCAGTCTGATTGCATGACTTTGTTTAAAGGCCATGTCACATTACTAGTTCTTGATGAACTTTCCAGACACCTTGCCACCGCGCTGAATATGAATGTATTTGTAACTAATCGTTCCATCAACATGCGCGAGAGGTCCAACATTCAGATCTTCGCAATTAACTTCGCCTTTCAACTGCCCTTTAATTACCAGTTGATCAGAATTTAATTCCCCATCAACCTGACCGCTAGCATCGATCAACACTGACTTTGCAGTAATTTTTCCACGCACAGTGCCCGCAATATTCAAGATACCATCTGAAGTAATCGTACCCTCAAAAGTAAAACCTTCGCTAATAATGGACGGCTTAGAAATACCAGGGCGACTTGAGGACTCATTGCGCACCGCCTCATAGGCTGATGTTGAAACCGCTACTGACTCTTCAACTGCAGCAGCATCAGAATAATTCTCAACTTGCTCATCAGCAATTTTGTCTTCACTGTTATCGGGTGTTGAGTTTTTAGAAAAAATAGACATCGTGATTTAGCTCAAAAAAATTAGGAATGTGGATTGAGATTATGTAGGTCGCCATGTAAATGGCCGCCTTTTTCAATTTCAATTTCGGAGTAATGAATAGATCCAGTTACTTTTCCAGTGGAGCGAATAATTAGGCTACGTGTTGAGGATACAAACTCATTCGCTTCGCCACGGATATCAATAGACTCTCCGGAGAGTTTTCCATGCACGACACCAGTTGCCTCGATGAGGATTTGCTTGGCAGTCAATTCACCTTCTACTACTCCAGAAATGGAAGCAATATCGGGAACCTCAAAATTTCCTTTGAGAACCACGCCCTCGCCAACGAATAAACAACCTAGTTGATTTACTTCAGCCATACTTAGCACTCCTTAGCGCGCATTATCATTAATAAAGATTTAGGCAATTCTATCAGCTGAACGCTACTTTTGGGCTTTAAAATGCACTATTTGCTAATAAATTCATTATTTCTAACTCGATTATATAAATGCCAGTAATTCTCAAAAAATCAGTATTTATTTGCTTAACGGTTTTTTTAATAAATCCACTTAATCCGTTGTGGGCAAAGTGGGTTTTTATCTCCAATGACAACGTCGGCAATGCCTATTACTACGAAGACACCAAGACTGTCAGGGATAGCGCAGCCAGTGAGGTCAGCACTTGGCAGCTTATTAGCTACAACGAAGCGTTGACCGCGCCCAATGGCGCCCTAACGCAGTCAGTAATTCAAGATATATCGTATTTTTGCAAAACCGGTTACGAGAGCTATAAACAGTTTTACATAGGGTATTACTCCGGATCCGGTGGATCCGGCGTCAGCGTCGAACAACTCGATACCTCGGGCTCACAATGGGACAGGGTCATTCCAGATACGATGAGCTATGTGCTCTATCAATTTTTTTGCGTCCCCCCAAGCCCATAAAAAAGCCACCACTTAGTCTGCAACTTACTGTTTCACATCCGATCCCTGCTCAGTTTTGCCAGAATCGCTCGCAGATGGCTTCGCAAAGTAACTCATTGGGAAGGTGGACTCAGTGCCGTAAGGCCCTTTAATCCAGATTTGGTCGTTATAACGAACATAGCAACTGCGAGTCACAGACCCCAATGAATTAACGGAATACGAGAAGTACCAATTAGGCTCTATCCGCCCATTTTCAGCAGTACAAGGCTCAGTAGTTATGTACAAAACATCACCATGTGCGGGCATTTGACCAATAATGGCGGCACCGCCTTGGACTGCAACCAGGCAAAGGGCAGAAAATATCCAAAACTTGAATGCAAGAATCTGCTTTTGGGTGCGTTTTAAAGTGATCACAGGCCTGTATTTGCGGTTAAAATTGGGGGTGGTTCAAGAATTATAAGTCTAAAAATTAAACACGCTGGACATTTAGTCCAGATAAATCAAATACTTATACTTGGTATATGCAACTATTTTGGGTATCAGGCTCTACCGGAGCCATAAAGCAGATCAACATTACTAAAGAGCGTCTTGTTCGTTTAGCGATGATTGTTTGCGGCTCATTTTTGTTGCTCGGTATTTTGATTTTTTCAACCGGTATCCATATTGCCCTAGAAGTGAACCCCGACTTTGCTAGGGAAGTGAGCGGGGTCGTGACCGTCAAAGAACGAATGGCTTTGGATCAACGATATACAAAACAACTGAAAAGTATTCAGGATCAACTCGCAACAGCCTCCCTACACTTCAATGAATTGAAGTCTATTAAAGACCGCTACCTAGCTATTTCGACACCCTATACCGTAAAAAATAAATTCGTCGAGCCATCAAATTTGGGTGGCCCACTAAAGCCTTTGAGCTTCAAATTTGAGCCCACTAAGTCGCTAGCAGAAAACCTAGAGGAGTCAGTTAGCAAGGCTACCGAAATGGCAGAGATTTTTACCAAGCTAGAGCCTGAATGGGAAAAGCAATACCAATGGCTACGTACCTTGCCGATTGGGCCCCCGATAGATGCTCGATTAGGTATGACTAGTAATTTTGGCGTGCGGGTAGATCCGTTTACAAAACAATTAGCTCAGCATTCTGGAATTGATTTCGTAACCCCTTCTGGCACGCCTATTGTTGCCGCTGGAGACGGTGTTGTTCTCAAAGCTGGGGTTGACCCGGCATATGGAAAATTTATTGAGATAGCGCATGGCGAAGGCTTTGTTTCAAAGTACGCTCACAATAGCAAACTCCACGTTCAGCCTGGCCAGAAGATTCTTCGTGGACAGCTCATTGCCGAATCAGGATCTACAGGTCGCTCAACGGGGCCTCACCTACACTATGAGATTCATCAAAACAAAAACTATCTCAACCCCGCAAAAATCTTAGTGTATGCACCACCAAGTGCTTACTGGTAAAGCATTTAAATCTAACAATGCTTAATACCGAAGAATCAAGATCGGGTATAGTAATTCCAGTGGTAGCTGTTTAATTCTCGCTTCATTTAGAAAGCTTATAGCCATGCGTTTACCTTCACTCAAATTATGGATAATTTGCGCCCTAGCAGTTCTTGCATCTGCATGCGGAAAAAATGAAGATCAAGTGAAGACCGAGATTTGGCTTCCTGACACCAAGGTTGTGAAACTCCCTATGGAAGAGTACGCAACAATCCCATTCAATACGACTCGGGAAGAGGCTAAGGATAAATTTACTTGTACCGCTTATGAACTATCTTTTAGCTGCAAAATTAAGGTTGATGGTAAAGAAGAGGCAATCTGGCTGATTTATAACGAGGCTGGTCGTCTAGTGCTCATGAAAAAAGAGCTGGGCTATTTCAATAAGGATGTAGCCGATACCATCATCGAGCGCTTCACCATCAAATACGGCCTTGACTACACCCCCTCAGAAGGGCAAGAGAGCGCATTTGCTGCTGGTATTCGTAAATCAAAAACCTATATTTTTGGTGGCGGTCAAGTCGCCTTTCAAATTGGTCGCAGCTTAAATAACCGCAATGAGCTCATGTTGGTTTACTACTTCCCAGAGGATGTCGGAACCACATTTGCTAAGAGCGTAATGAATTAAAGCAATGCTTTTCCTGGCTTAAGTACTTCGGGTATGAAGCTGACTTCTGGTATTTCACCCTCTACCCCTCCAGACTCTTTCACCTCATAAGCCCACGCCAATATTTTGGCAATTGCCTCAAATAAAGACATGGGTATTGCTTCACCAATTTCTAGCTGACTGTATAGGTAGCGAGCTAGCGGTGGAATTTGTGCAATAGGGACATCGTGCTCGCGTGCCACTTCCTGAATTCGTAAGGCAATTTGATCGGCCCCTTTTGCAATCACAATCGGCGCAGCCATTTTTTCGATATCGTAACGTAGTGCGACTGAGTAATGCTCTGGGTTAGCTAAAACAACATCAGCACGCTCGATAGCGGCCATCATGCGTGATGAAGCAATTTGTCTTTGCCGTTGACGTAAACGCTGCTTAATCTCTGGAGAGCCTTCTGACTCTTTCATCTCCTGCTTCATTTCTTCTGGGCTCATCCGGATTTGCTTACGGAAATTAAACCACTGCATCCATGCATCCCCTACAGCAATCAATAGTAGGGGAACCATTAGCAATAAGAAGCCATTGAGAATGAAGTAGCTTGTATGCAATAGCGCAGAATCAAAATCTTGACTAACAATCGTGCGAATGTAAACAAAGAGTCCCACCAAATACGTAATACCAATACCCAGAACAAGTGCCGTCTTTAAGATATTTTTAATTAATTCAGTCAGTGCATTTAGAGAAACCATTCGGCCAAGACCGGCGATAAAGTCTAGCCTGCCCATATCAAACTTCGGGGCAAAATAAGCACGAAAATTCACCAGAGAAAGTGGCGCTAATATGCCCACCAACCAGACAGGCAAAAAAACCAAAGACAGTAAACCTAGCACAACGAGTAAAGGGCCATTAAGCCATTCCTGAATGTGATCAAGTAACTTGATCGGCTCAGCAAAAACAAAACTCGATTTAGTCATCAGCACCAGCTGCTGAAGCAAAAGAGGGCCTATAGCAATTAAAAAGATAATAAAAACGGTTAGCAGAGCAAAGGTGGCAATATCCCTTGATTGCGGAAGTTGACCTTGTTCTCGAGCGCGTATGATTCTCCGCTCACTCGGTTCTAACTCTCTTTCCTGGGAACTATCACCAGATTCAGCCACCACACACTCCGTCTAGGCACTCAATGAAGTTTGAGGATAAACGATTTAGATCTGAATCCAGAAAGCTTATGGCAAGGTCTTTTTGATTTCCTGAATCATTCGATCAGCGCTAGCTAGCTCATCCGGGGATAGTCTGGCCTTGATAGCCTTCATTTCAGAGGCTGCAGCAGGGTTTCCGCTCTTATTGGACAGTGCCATCCAGACATAGGCTTTCACCAAATCCACAGGGGCCTGCTTTCCAGATTCATAGAAATGGGCTAAGTTGTACTGCCCCACTGGGCTTCCCGCTATCGCCGCCTTTTGAAACCAAAGAAAGGCCATTTCCTGACCATTTTCCAGGTTGGCGCTAGCCTGATAACGAACCCCCAACTCCAGCATCGCTTGGATATTGCCTTGTTCTGCAGCGCGATTAAGCCAGACCCAGCCCTGCTCTATATTTTTGGGGGTTCCGATACCCTGTAGATACATCTGGGATAAATCATATTGGGCTTGGTTATCGCCTGCTTGAGATAAGCGCTCAAAAATCTGAAATGCTTTGGTGTATTCACCAGCCTCATAAGCAGAACGGGCTCGCTGGTAATCAGAGCAAGCCAGTAAAAAGGTGCTGACCAATAGCAACAATGGCAAACGAATGATCGAATGCCATTGAATATTGCTCATCTCTAAGCCCTAGATCTCTCTATCAACTACTTTTTAGCAGGCGGCAGCTTATCTTTAGTTGGAGCCGCTTTCGGCTCCTCAGCATCCTCCGGATCCTCATCAGGATTGCCATCAGTATTCTTATTGATATTTAGGGCTGGTAACTGGGGTTCTACGCGATAACTCGCGCCCAAATCTCCGCCAATCATGCGCGCATATAAACCAAAGTAACGTCGTGTCAAATCTGGATAGTAAGGTGAACTAGCCAAATATCCCTTGCT
>NZ_NCFJ01000692.1:0-1139 GCF_002281105.1 Polynucleobacter sp. 35-46-11 | reverse complement strand
GATCCCAAACGTATTAAAAGACCCAGCTGTTGAAGTCAATATATTAGAGTTCAATCTCGTGGGTCCAGTACTAGCAGTGCGTCCTTATTGCAATAACAATTATTACTGGCAAGTCTATTTTGATAGTAATCGCGTCATGA
This sequence comes from Polynucleobacter sp. 35-46-11, assembly GCF_002281105.1. Classification (NCBI taxonomy): domain Bacteria; kingdom Pseudomonadati; phylum Pseudomonadota; class Betaproteobacteria; order Burkholderiales; family Burkholderiaceae; genus Polynucleobacter; species Polynucleobacter sp. 35-46-11. The sequence goes on along the minus strand of NZ_NCFJ01000692.1, from coordinate 999 downwards.
GTGAGGCATTAACTTCAGCTGGATTCCCAGCGCCTGTTGCCTCACAAAACATGATCATGAAGCAAAACTAGAGCAAATTAAATCTACCGGAGTAGAAAGTCTCGTAGCATTTTGATTGCGAGATTTTTTTACCTCAATCTTTGGGTTGAAGTAATTACTTAGAAGGGTTCGTACCCACCAGAAGAGTAGCCAACCGACCCCATCGCCAAGTTATCAAACTTGGTATATGGGCCCTGCCAACTTAAGCGCACAGTACCAATTGGTCCATTACGCTGCTTACCAATAATGATCTCTGCCATGCCTTTATCAGTTGTCGTATCTGGGTGATAAACCTCATCACGATAGATAAACATAATTAAGTCGGCATCTTGCTCGATCGCGCCTGACTCTCGTAAGTCTGACATGATTGGACGCTTGTTCGGGCGTTGCTCAAGACCACGGTTTAACTGTGATAAAGCAACTACTGGGCACTGTAATTCCTTAGCGAGTGACTTAAGAGAACGAGAGATTTCTGAAATCTCTGTTGCACGGTTCTCAGATCCAGATCCACTCATCAACTGTAAGTAATCAATCACCACGAGTCCAAGCGTTCCACCGAAGTTACGGGCAATACGACGTGCACGTGCACGCAACTCTAAGCTAGAAAGAGCGCCAGTCTCATCAATCAAAATTTGGGTATTACTTAAACGGGCAATCGCGTCAGTCACACGTGGCCACTCATCATCCTGTAATTTACCGGTACGCATACGACCTTGATCTACGCGCCCAACTGAACCCAGCAAACGAGCTGCTAATTGCTCACCCGACATCTCCATTGAGAACACCACAACAGGCAAGCCTTCAGCCAATGCAACGTTCTCAGCAATATTGAGCGCAAATGCGGTGTTATGTGTCACTACGTAATCATTAGTGACATAGGTTCTATCTGGATGACTAACTGAGATACATTGCGCCTCGGATACTCTAGATGGCTCGATACTCTTAAAGGTAAGTCTGCGT
>NZ_NCFJ01000691.1:0-1140 GCF_002281105.1 Polynucleobacter sp. 35-46-11 | reverse complement strand
AACGTAGTCATGACCTTTGAGCAATTCACTTACTAGGGCATCGATTTCTTCAGGTGGATTCTGTAGATCGGCATCGAGGGTGATGATGTATTCGCCATGGGAATATTCAAAACCAGCCATGATGGCCATGTGCTGACCAAAGTTACTATGAAATAACACTGCACGAGTGACATCGGGGCGCAGCTCAACTTGCTTGGCTAGGATGCCTGCAGAACGATCTTTGCTGCCATCGTTTACAAACACCACTTCATACGCAATATTGCGCTTGCTGGCCATCACATCTAGTGCGGGGTATAGGCGATCAAAGAGGGCTTGAAGACCGTCTTCCTCGTTGTAAACGGGAATGACAATGCTAAGTGTCGGATTGCAGGCTTGGGTAGCTAAATTTGCAGTCATGCTGCAATTTTGCCTGATTCCGCTCTCGACTCTAGTTTTTGCGGTGTTTCTTCAGAATTCCAACAAAAGCACTGGCTATACGGCCAATATCTTCATCTGCCATGCCTGGAAAGAGGGGGAGAGTCAAAATGGAGCGACCAATACGCTCTGCCACTGGAGTTGCCTGAACTTGGTAGCCTAACTTTTGATAAAGGGTAAATCCAGTAATCGCGGGGTAATGAACGCCAGTACCAATGCCCAGCTCTTTTAACTCGGTCATCACTTGTGCGCGATCCGCATCTAATTGTTCGAGGGGTAGTACAACTTGGAACATATGCCAGTTGCTATCAGTGAAGTTTTCTACGGGTAGCTCAAGATTAAGATTATCTAAGCCGGCAGATTTTATTTCGCTACGGATGGCGTCAAAGTACTGCCTAGCTAAAGCACTTCTGCGCGCCTGAAATCCCGGCAACTGTTTAAGTTGATGCAGGCCAATCACAGCATTCACATCAGTCAAATTGTCCTTGCCACCAAGTACATCTACATCCATGCCGTCCATACCTTGGCGTGTGAGGCCTTGGAGACGGAACTTCTCCGCAAGCTTTGCTTCGTCAGCATTATTCAGAACAAGACAGCCGCCTTCAACGGTCGATAAATTTTTATTTGCCTGAAAACTAAAGCTCACTAGATCACCGATGCTGCCAATCTTTTGACCTTTCCACTGTGATCCAAAGGCTTGTGCTGCATCTTCAATTACACGTAGCT
>NZ_NCFJ01000690.1:0-1141 GCF_002281105.1 Polynucleobacter sp. 35-46-11 | reverse complement strand
AATTTGTAGCTAATTAGGAATTACCAGACGAACGACTTAGGGCCATTTTGAATCTCGCTAACTACTTTCCCGTTCTGCTTTTCATCCTTGTAGGTATTGGGGTGGGTTTAGTCCCCATGTTCCTCGGAAAAATCTTGGCTCCTTCGAAGCCGGATGCTGAAAAACTGTCTCCCTATGAGTGTGGTTTTGAAGCTTTCGAAGATGCGCGTATGAAATTTGACGTGCGCTATTACCTCGTTGCCATCCTATTTATCTTATTTGACTTAGAAACCGCCTTCCTGTTCCCGTGGGGCGTTGCTTTACGTGACATTGGCTGGTTTGGCTACGCTTCCATGGTGATTTTCTTATTGGAATTCATTGTGGGCTTTGTGTACATCTGGAAAAAGGGCGCTCTCGACTGGGAGTGATCGATATGGCATTAGAAGGCGTTCTCAAAGAAGGATTTGTTACCACTACTGCAGACCAGTTAATTAACTGGACGCGTAATGGCTCTTTATGGCCAATGACTTTTGGCCTTGCTTGCTGTGCTGTAGAAATGATGCATGCAGGCGCATCCCGTTATGACTTGGATCGATTTGGTGTAGTTTTTCGCCCGTCTCCACGTCAATCAGACTTGATGATTGTGGCTGGTACTTTGTGTAACAAGATGGCTCCGGCTCTTCGTAAGGTCTATGACCAAATGCCTGAGCCACGTTGGGTAATCTCCATGGGTTCTTGTGCCAATGGTGGTGGTTATTACCATAACTCGTATTCAGTAGTTCGCGGTTGTGACCGTATCGTGCCAGTGGATATCTATGTTCCTGGTTGCCCCCCAACTGCAGAAGCGTTGATCTACGGAATCATTCAGTTGCAATCGAAAATCGCTCGTACTAGCACGATTGCGCGGAAGGCTTAAATCATGTCAGATCGTTTAGTTCAACTCGCCGCCAATCTAGAAAAAGTTTTAGGTAAGCGCGCTCAATCTATTGAAGTCGCCTTGGGCGAAGTTACTGTTGTCGTTAATGCGGATACCTATTTTGAATCCGCCATGTTGTTACGCGATGACCCTTCCTTGGCTTTTGAGCAATTGATTGATTTGTGCGGTGTAGATTATCAAGACTACCGTGAAGGGCAGTGGGGCGGTCAGCGCTTTGGCGTTGTT
>NZ_NCFJ01000689.1:0-1141 GCF_002281105.1 Polynucleobacter sp. 35-46-11 | reverse complement strand
AACACCCAACTCCAAATTTTCCTTCACAGTTAATCCTGGAACAATCCGTCTATCTTCTGGAACGTAAGCCAAGCCTAAGTGGTAGCGCTCATGCGCCGCCAGATCTAAGAAGGAGCTACCATCAATCGAGGCTTTACCTTCTCTTTTTGAAAGAAGGCCCATTAGAGACCGAAGGGTAGTAGTTTTGCCGGCACCATTGCGACCCATTAAGGTAACGATTTCCCCTTTGTTCACTTCCAAAGATACGCCTTGCAGAACATGGCTACGGTCGTACCAGGCATTTAAATTTTCTACACGTAACATATAAGAACCCTCGAAGAACCTTCGTTAACCTTGACCTAGGTACACGCGTCGTACCTCTGCATTATTTTGTATTTCTTCTGGAGTGCCTTCGGCTAAAAACTCACCATGATGTAAAACAATGATTCGCTTACATAAACCCATGATGAGTTTCATCTTATGCTCAACTAAAATAACCGTTCTCTCATCCGCTAGTGTGCGAATGAGATCCATCATTACGAGCGTTTCTTCAGGAGACATGCCAGCGGTTGGTTCATCTAACAATAGAAGACTCGGGTTGCAGGCAAGGGCCATAGCAATCTCCAAAGCACGTTGCTGACCGTGAGCTAAGTCACCCGTTTTTTTATTTCTTAGATGCTCTAAGTTCACGCGACGCAAAAGCTGGTCTGCAAGTTCAATTGGCCCTGGGTAACTTTGGGCATTACGCAAAAAGTTGTAGCGTGCTGTTTCCATTTGTGCAGCAACGCGGACATTTTCATGAACCGTTAACTGCTTAAACACGTTGGTAATTTGAAAACTCTTAGAGATACCAATGCGGGCAAATTCGTATTGCTGCATGCCGGTAATATCTTTGCCATTAAACAAGATTTGCCCGCTCGAAGGAGGGAAGGCGCCACTTAGGACGTTAAAGAATGTACTCTTGCCAGCACCATTTGGCCCAATGATTGCTGTAAGCGACCCAGGCATAAAGGTGGTCGATACATTCTGCAAGGCTTTGAATTTCCCAAAGCTCTTACTCACATTACGAGCCTCAAGGATGGGGGTTTGGTTTGAGCTACTCATTATTTCGAATCCTGATTGAGGTTTAGCTTGCTCAAGATGGTTCCCCAGATTCCCTTGG
>NZ_NCFJ01000688.1:0-1148 GCF_002281105.1 Polynucleobacter sp. 35-46-11 | reverse complement strand
ATTGAGGAGCCATTTTCACCGGATGCGATTGACCTGCATGCGGCGCTGGCACGTCAAACCAAGATCAACGTTGCTACCGGTGAGATGGAGGCTGGACGCTGGCGTTTTAGGGAGCTGATTGACGCTGGCGGTGCAGCTATTCTGCAGTCGGATGCAGCGGTGTGTGGCGGTATTACTGAGTGGCGTCGTATTTCAGCCTATGCAGATTTAAAGGGTGTGATTGTTTGTCCACATTGGATGCATGATTTGCATGCACCTTTAGTAGCCGCAACCCCCAATGCGCGTTTTGTGGAGTTCTTCTTGGATGATCAGGTCTTAAACTTCCGTAGATTGATTAATAAACAGCTGACCTTTAAGAACGGCGATTTGATTCTGCATAAGACCCCAGGCTTAGGTTTTGAGTTTGATGAAGCTACGATTAAAAAATATGCCGGTAAAGTTGCCTGGACCAAGATTACTTAATGTAATCAGTAGCTCGTTAAGAATAAAAAAATCCCGCATCATGTGCGGGATTTTTTTATTGTTTGATGACGCTGAGTTTACGGCGAAATTCTTCGAAGCCTACGGTTTCTGAGCGCTTGCGTGAGGAGTACGATGCCAAATCCTGCAAAGCCTAATAAATCAGCTTCATTTGCAGGGTAGGCGAGAGCAACACCAGAAGCCACCATCACCACTCGCTCAAATATATTGGTTTTTTCGATAAACCAACCCTGTAGTCCACCTGCAAGGCAAATAACGCCCATGACTGCCGTAAAGGAGATCCATGCAATTTGACTCCAATCTGCCTGAGCTAATGCAGTGGTTGATCCCATCAATAAAAGGCTGACACCAGACTTATCTAAAACAAACATAAATGGCACCAAGATGGCGGGGGCAACATACTTCCAGGTTTGAAGTGTTGTCTTGTAAGGATTGCCTTTACAAATCGCTGCCGCCGCAAATGGCGAGAGGGCTGTTGGAGGGGAAACCTCAGAGAGCACGGCGTAGTAGAAGATGAACATATGCGCCGCAAAATCAGGTACACCTAAGTTAATCAGGGCGGGAGCGGCTATCACTGCACAAATAATGTATGACGCGGTAACTGGCACTGCAAGACCAACCACCCAAACAACTAAGCCAGTAAAAATGGCAGTTAGCAGTAGCGAACC
>NZ_NCFJ01000687.1:0-1148 GCF_002281105.1 Polynucleobacter sp. 35-46-11 | reverse complement strand
AGCAGGCTGAACGAGAGTTGAGGGCAGCTTAGTCCAGTTACAAGCGTTACTTTAAGTAACGCTTAGAGAGTATTTGTACTATGCCTGTCAGTCGTCTGTTGGTTAATAAATGATCAATATAAAAATCCTTAAAAATCATACGAATTCGGGTCAATTCGCCTGATTTTGGTTTGGGGTTAGATTAAATCACCAGGGGCCGAGATCTTGCATGGCGCTGAAAATTACGCTGTAGATTTTTAGCGACTGAGATTGAAAATTCGCTTTTGATCTTTAGCCATCTTTTGTCTAGTTCTTTCGGCATCTAGTGCTTTCCCAGCCTTTTCCTTTTGGCGCTTTAGTACATCGATCCTAGCTTGTTGCGGGGTAAGCGGCTTGAAGGGTTTAATGGGCTTCATCCTATTGATAATTTCTTTTAATGGTTCTTGGTCTAAATCTTCTTTGGTGGATAGAGTAGGGCTAGAGAGAATGCAATCTATACCAAATTGGTATTGCAGCATTAATTTGGCATGAATGGAGCTGTCTGCAAAAACTGTAGTCTTTATGGATTGACCATTTACTTTGATGGTTGCGATGTATTTGTTCATGACTGTATTTACTAGCAATCCAGTAACTAGTGCCTAAAACCCAGCCTTACTGCTTCAGTTGCAGCGTCTATTAAGTGATCTAGCTCGCCAGCCTCTACAGCAGTCTTAATCTTTTGTAATGTTGGAATTAGGTCGGAAGACTTTTCCAGCTCTATAGCCGCTTTACCTTGTGTAATTTCAAGTGTTTTAGAGCCGTAGCGAAGGATTAAGCAAACTTTGCCATTTTGAGCGGTAAACCACCAAGGCTTAATACGCTTAGGCACTTCCACCTGTTTGCGCAGCCCTGTTTCGCGGTCCTTCACTGTTTTGTACTTCATGACTACAAATGGTGTTCCTTCTAGCTGACTTTTAGCGAGTTGGATCTGCTCCCAGAGTTTTGATCCCAGCTTATTTCTGCGTATAACAATTGCTGGCATATTGCGAGGCTTTTTGACTGCGACTAGCTTGAGATGACTTAATTGACTCATTTAATTCTCCTATGTAGTTAATGGGCTCATTAAGTGTGTTTTCGATATAGCGCTTTGGTCGACCTCTTTTTTTCTAATTAGAAAATCGGCTAATTTT
>NZ_NCFJ01000686.1:0-1148 GCF_002281105.1 Polynucleobacter sp. 35-46-11 | reverse complement strand
AGGTGGTAAATTATCGTCACCATCCTTCATTTTGTCGCATTCAAGTGAAATCAGTTTAGGCTTATCTGCGCCTTTAACCGAAAAACTAAAATCAATGTTTGCTTTTAAGGCATAAGCACCACGAGCTGTTTCTTGCTCACCTTTGCCAGTATGATGAACAAAAATTACAGTGGCATCGTACCGATGTTTCAGCTTATCTAGTTGGTTAATGAATTTCGCCATATCACCGTTATCATTCTCTTTAGAAGCGGCAATGTGTCGTGATAAGGTATCGACAATAATCAATCTAGGGGGCTCTGGTAGCTGATCTAATACGCCAACTAGATTGTCATAACCCTGTTGGGTGTCTATACCAATAGGCATCTCACTAAATGAAATGGGAACATGGTTATCTATGGTTAGTTCATGCTGTTTAGCAATAGCGGTTAACCGTTTACGAATACCGCCTGAGCCTTCACCTACCAATATGGCAACTCGACCCTGCTCAACCTCTTTACCAAACCACTGCCGACCTAGTGCCACATTTAATGCCATACTGAGCATAATATGAGACTTACCTAGCCCAGATGCACCAAATACCATCCCAACCGATTGCAGTGGTATTAAATCCTCAACTAACCAACCGACTTCGATGGGTTGTTGCATCACATCGGCAATACCCAGCATACGATAACCGTTAGATTCGATACTGGTGCTGACTGCTGCTGTTTCTTGTGTCGTTAGTTCTGCCGTTAAAGTCGAAGTATTCATCATTGCATCCATGATTAGTTACCTCCTTTAGTTATTAACCATGTTTCAATGGTTTCGACTCGCCACGCATTAAGGCGTACACCTAGTTTGAATGGTTTGGGGAAGCTACCTGCGTCAATTAAGCGGTACAGAGTTGATTTGCTGATGCCTAAAATGGCGAGTACGTCGTTCAGGTTCATCACCTGTTTTTGAATATTGGTAGTCATAATTTATCATCCTTTACGGTAGTTGTTTTAATTCTGCTTGGGGTCATTCCCTTGCGTCGAGGTGAATTAAAACAGTCCGACTTGGACGAAAAAATTGGTCAACCTACTCAATCTATCAACAAAAACCTGACCAGTTAAAAACAATAATAATTCAATTAGTTACAAATATGGTCAATCGTCTTTTTCTGCTTT
>NZ_NCFJ01000096.1:0-7098 GCF_002281105.1 Polynucleobacter sp. 35-46-11 | reverse complement strand
AATAATCAAAGACCTACACCAATATACTGCGTTTATGAGCTCATCAAAAAATTCCCTTGCCAACAAAGCCCAAGCTTGGTCGGCCCGTTTTAACGAACCTGTTGACGAACTGGTACAGCGTTATACCGCTTCCATTGGCTTTGATCAACGTTTTGCCTTAGTCGACATTGCCGGTTCCTTGGCACACGCAGAGATGCTAGCCACCCAAAAGATTATCAGCGCCCAGGATTTAGCAGATATCCAAAAAGGTATGGCTCAGATCAAAGGTGAAATTGAGGCTGGTGAATTCAACTGGCAACTCGCCTTAGAAGATGTGCACCTGAATATCGAAGCACGTCTCACTGAGTTAGTGGGTGATGCTGGCAAGCGTCTTCACACTGGTCGCTCACGTAATGACCAAGTAGCTACGGATTTGCGTCTTTGGTTGCGTGGCAGCGTTGATCAAATTGCCGCTACCCTCAAAACTTTACGCGTTGCCTTACTCGATCTTGCAGAGAAACACTCTGCCACGATCATGCCTGGCCATACACATTTACAAGTGGCGCAACCCATTACCTTTGGTCATCACTTGATGGCCTATTACGAAATGTTTAGTCGCGATGCAAGCCGCCTGGCTGATCTTCGCGCCCGCTTCAATCGTCTGCCCCTCGGTGCAGCCGCATTGGCCGGAACAACCTACCCCATTGATCGCGAGCAAGTCGCCAAGATTCTGGGTTTTGATGGCATCTGCAATAACTCGCTTGATGCGGTGTCTGATCGCGACTTTGCGATTGAGTTCTGTGCGTTTGCATCGATCTTGATGATGCACGTTTCACGCCTATCTGAAGAACTGGTTCTGTGGCTCAGCCCACGCTTTGGCTTTATTGATTTGCCAGATCGCTTCTGCACCGGTAGCTCAATCATGCCGCAGAAAAAGAATCCGGATGTACCAGAATTAGCCCGCGGCAAAACTGGTCGCGTATATGGTGACTTGATCTCTTTATTAACCTTAATGAAGAGTCAGCCATTGGCGTACAACAAAGACAACCAAGAAGACAAGGAGCCTTTGTTTGATGCAGTTGATACGGTTCAAGATACTTTGCGCATCTTCGCTGATATGGTTCCACACATTCAGGTGAAAGCTGATGTAATGAAGGCTGCTGCTGAAGAAGGTTTCGCAACAGCAACTGACTTAGCCGATTATTTAGTTAAAAAAGGTTTAGCCTTCCGCGATGCCCATGAAGCAGTGGCTCACGCAGTTAAAGCCTGTGTTGGTCGCAACTGCATGCTCACTGATCTCACCCTTCCTGAATTACGCTTTGCTTGTGGCTTAGATAATCGTCCAGAGTTGATGGGGGATGATGTCTTTGCCCTGCTGACCGTAGATGGCTCTGTGAATTCTCGCCAACATGCTGGCGGCACCGCTCCAGCGCAAGTACTCGCCGCAGTTAAACGGGGTCGCGCAGATCTCTAAACTACATGGGTTTTTGGGGAACACTCTCAACAGGAATTGACCGACTAAATCAATTTCTGGGCAAGGCAGCCAGCATCATGATTTTGCTGTCTTGCATAGTATCAGCCGCCAATGCCCTACTCCGCTATAGCCTAGACATCAGCAACAACTGGCCTTTGGAATTGCAGTGGTATCTCTTTGCTGCTGCCGTGATGCTGGGAGCTGCATACACACTCAAACGGAATGAACACGTGCGAGTTGATTTAATTTACTCGCAGCTCTCTGATCGCGGACGTCTTTACGTAGATCTATTTGGTCTGATTGTCTTTTTGATGCCAGCCTGCATATTGTTCGCCTGGCTATCTTGGGCGACTTTGTTTTATCCCTCATGGCTAGTTTCAGAGGGCTCACTAAATGCAGGCGGTTTATCACGTTACCCCATTAAATTTGTTGTGCCCTTTGGTTTCTTCATGCTGAGCCTTCAAGGTCTATCAGAAATTATTAAACGCATTGGCGCACTCAAAGGCAAAGCAATATTGCCTGGTGCCGATCTCCATTATGAAAAGCCCATGCAATGATTCCGCTTGAATGGATGCCACCGCTCATGTTTGGCGGACTCATTGTATTTATGTTGATCGGATTTCCGGTGGCTTTTTCTTTGATGGCTGCGGGATTATTTTTTGCTGGCATTGCGATTGCTGAGAATTTCTTTGGCATGCCATTTCTGCAAGCCATTCCCCAACGCATCTTTGGCAGCGTCCTCGCAAACGACCTGCTGTTAGCCATCCCCTTCTTTACTTTCATGGGCGCAATCCTAGAACGCTGCGGTCTTGCAGAAGAAATGCTGGACTCCATGGGTCAGCTCTTTGGGCGTATTCGGGGCGGTCTTGGCTACTCAGTAATCATTGTGGGATTCATTTTGGGGGCAATCACTGGCACAGTGGCCGCTCAGGTGATCGCTATGGCCATGATCTCCCTGCCAGTAATGATGCGTTATGGCTACAACATGCGCTACGCTACGGGAGTTTTGGCGGCTTCTGGGACCATTACCCAGCTAGTTCCACCCTCTTTGGTACTCATTGTGCTGGCCGACCAGCTAAAAACCCAGAGCGGCAGCGCTGATGTGGGCAGCATGTATCTGGGTGCTTGGGGTCCATCCCTTCTGCAAATCGGTCTCTTTGCCCTCTATACATTCTTCCTTTCTCGCTTTAGACCTGACTACTTGCCCGCCACCCCAGAAAACGAACTTACCCTCAAGGGCTGGGCGCTCTGGAAAAAATGTCTACTGGGAATCATTCCTTCAGCAGTGCTGATTTTCTTGGTGCTCGGAACTATCATGACCGGCATCGCCACTCCCACCGAGTCTGGCGCTATGGGTGCGATGGGTGCACTAATTTTGGCCTGGATTCGTAGGGCAAGCATTCCCAACCTACAGGGATTGATTCAAGAGGCCTATCAAAACACTATGCGCATTACTGCCATGGTGGTCTTCATCTTGATTGGCTCTACGTGCTTCTCAGTTGTTTTCCAAGGGGTTGATGGTGGCCACTGGGTTGAAGAGTTATTTTCTAACCTACCAGGCGGCTGGGTTGGATTCTTGGTGGTTGTGAATCTATTTGTTTTCTTTTTGGCGTTCTTCTTAGACTTCTTTGAAATCGCTTTCATCGTTGTGCCCATGCTGGCACCAGTCGCAGTTAAGCTGCTTGCACCAGTATTGCTCGCCTCCATGAATGGCAATCCTCAAGCCGCAGCCAGCGCTGCACTAATATGGTTCGGCGTAATGCTCTGTGTGAATATGCAAACCTCATTTATGCATCCACCTTTTGGATTTGCACTGTTCTACCTACGCGGCGTTGCACCTAAAGAGGTGAAGAGTGGTGATATCTATTGGGGTGCGTTACCTTGGGTCGCTCTACAACTCATTATGGTTGTTGTAGTGGCGGCATTTCCAGCACTAGTCACCACCTTCCTGGATAAGCCTGCAGCAGTAGTGCAGAGCCAGGACTTTAATTTCACCAATACCGATGAAGCAAAGACAGATACACCACCAAGCAAGATGGATGAAGATGCGCCGGTAGTCTTTCAGTTAGATAAGCCAGGAAAATAACTACACTTGAAGCGAGATTATTGATAGTGATATCGGCAAGCAATTATCACCAGCCGATCTTTCTCGATGACGTATACAAGACGATGAACATCATCTATTCGTCTAGACCAAAATCCCGATAGGCTTTCTCTTAATTCCTCAGGCTTTCCAATTCCATCCCCAGGATTGCGCATAGCATCTTTTATAAGTGCATTGATACGCTTTAAAGTTTTTTTGGCTTGCCCTTGCCAGTAAACACAATCAGACCATGCGGCGCTTGTCCAAACAACGCTACTCAGCATCTACAAGAGTCTTTTCTTTGGTTTGCCCTTTTCGATATTGCGCCAATGATTTCTCCAAATGTTTTGCGTTAGCTGGAGATTTTAATAAATGGAGTGTTTCCATCATGCTGTTATAGGTATTTAAAGACATCACCACAGCATCATCAGCATCTCTGCGAGAGATGATGGCTACATCACAATTACTCACTACTTGATCGATCACTTGTTTAAATTGGTTTCTTGCGTCAGAAAAATTAATCACTTTCATGGTCCAGCCTAACTTGTTCAATATATTGTACAAGTATAGTCAAAGGCTGATTTTGGTGCAAGCAAAAAAATACCCTGCAAAAGCAGGGCATTAAGGGGATGATTTACCTGAACTAAATCACAAGGTGATATCAGGCTCTTGCCTCACGCAGTCAACATAGTACTCACTACGTCCATCGATATCCGCTTTGACCAGACCATGAATGTCAGTCTCAAATCCTGGGAATTGCTCATTGAAGTCACGGGCAAAGTAGAGATAGTCAATGATGCGTTTATTAAAACGTTCACCCGGGATCAGCAATGGAATACCTGGAGGGTATGGAGTGACTAGCATTGCAGTAATGCGATCTTCGAGTTGGTCTAAAGAAACGCGATCTACTTTTTTGTGCGCCATCTTCGCCCAAGCCTCTGAAGGCATCATCGCCGGCACCATATCCGAGGTATACATCTCCGTAGTCATACGGGCCACGTTACGACTCTTATAGAACTCATGAATCTTCTGACAGATGTCTTTAAGACCAACGCGCTCGTAACGAGGGTGCTTAGCAACGAACTCTGGCAATACTTTCCACAAGGGAGCGTTCTTATCAAAGTGGTCTTTAAATTGCTGCAGCTCAGTGACTAAGGTATTCCAGCGACCTTTGGTAATGCCGATAGTGAACATGATGAAGAAGGAGTACAGACCGCACTTCTCTACGATCACACCGTGCTCAGCTAAGTATTTAGTAACAATACTTGCTGGGATACCCATAGAACCAAAGTTACCTTCAATATCTAATCCAGGCGTTACAACAGTCGCCTTGATTGGATCAAGCATATTGAAGTCTTTGGCCACTTTGCCGAAGTCGTGCCAGCTAGCGTTCGGCTCCAGAATCCAATCTGAACGCTCGCCAATACCCTCTTCAGCCAAGTGATCCGGACCCCAAACCTTAAACCACCAGTCTGCGCCAAACTTATCATCTACCTCACGCATTGCGCGACGGAAATCCATCGCCTCGGCAATAGATTCTTCAACTAGTGTGGTGCCACCAGGGGCCTCCATCATGGCAGCAGACACATCGCAAGAAGCGATGATGGCGTACTGCGGACTGGTAGAGGTATGCATCAGATAGGCTTCATTGAAGCAGTCGCGATCGAGCTTGTGCTCTTCGGCATCCTGCACCAAAACCTGCGAAGCTTGAGAAAGACCAGCCAATAACTTGTGGGTTGATTGGGTGGCAAACATCAAACTCTTCTTAGTGCGCTTACGATCAGATCCGATGGCATGCATGTCTTTGTAGAAAGGATGGAAGGCAGCATGCGGCAACCAAGCTTCATCAAAATGCAAAGAATCTACTTTGCCATCGAGCATCTCTTTAATCATCTCAACGTTGTAGACGATCCCATCATAAGTGCTTTGCGTGAGCGTCATCACACGAGGCACTACGTTCTTGTCCTTAATGAAGGGATTGGCATCAATTTTCTTCTTGATGTTTTTCCACTCAAACTCTTCTTTTGGAATCGGGCCAATAATGCCAAGGTGATTACGAGTTGGCATCAAGAAAATCGGGATAGCACCCATCATCGTGATCGAGTGAATGACCGACTTATGGCAGTTACGGTCTACTAACACCACGTCGCCAGGGGCAACAGTTGAGTGCCAAACAATTTTGTTTGATGTGGATGTACCGTTGGTTACGAAAAACAAATGATCCGCATTGAAGATGCGCGCAGCATTGCGCTCGCTTTGCAAGACAGGACCAGTGTGATCTAACAACTGACCCAATTCTTCCACTGCGTTGCAGACGTCAGCACGAAGCATGTTCTCGCCAAAGAATTGATGGAACATGCGACCCACTGGACTCTTTAAAAAAGCCACGCCACCAGAGTGGCCCGGGCAGTGCCAAGAGTACGAACCTTCAGAGGCGTAATTAGTCAAGGCGCGGAAGAATGGCGGCGCCAATGAATCGAGGTATACCTTGGCCTCGCGAATGATATGTCGCGCCACAAACTCTGGCGTATCCTCATTCATATGAATGAAGCCATGTAACTCACGCAAGATGTCATTCGGCATATGGCGTGAAGTACGGGTCTCACCATACAAGAAGATCGGAATGTCTTCATTGCGCTTGCGTACTTCGGTAATAAATGCGCGTAAGTTATTTAATGCAGGCAAGTCATGATCTTCGGAGTCAGAAACAAACTCTTCGTCATCAATCGACACAATAAAGCTGGATGCACGGGAAGCCTGTTGCGCAAAGGATGTCAGGTCTCCGTAGCTGGTTAAGCCAATAACCTCCATGCCCTCGTTTTCAATCGCTTCTGCTAAGTCGCGAATACCTGAACCTGAAATATTTTCAGAGCGAAAGTCCTCATCAATAATGATGATTGGAAAACGAAATTTCATGAGCACCCTTTAGAGTCGCCAATATGGCGATGAAGCAGATTAAGCAGATTAAGTCTTGGGCAGAGTTACGCCGACTTGGCCTTGATACTTACCGCCACGATCTTTGTACGATGTACCGCATACTTCATCGCTTTCAAAGAACAGAACTTGTGCACATCCCTCGCCGGCATAAATCTTGGCAGGCAAAGGAGTTGTATTAGAAAACTCGAGCGTGACATAGCCTTCCCACTCGGGCTCGAATGGAGTGACGTTCACAATAATTCCACAACGCGCATAGGTACTCTTACCAACGCATACCGTTAAGACGCTGCGCGGAATCTTGAAGTACTCAACGGTTCTTGCCAAGGCAAAAGAGTTTGGAGGGATGATACAAACTGGGCCCTTGAAATCAACAAAAGATTGCTCGTCAAAATTCTTAGGGTCAACGATAGTGCTATTGATGTTCGTAAAAATCTTGAACTCATCAGCGCAACGAATGTCATAGCCATAGCTTGAAGTGCCATAGCTCACAATTTTTTGCCCGGCAGCATCTTGGCGGACCTGCCCGGGTTCAAATGGGCTGATCATGCCTTGCTCGCCCATGCGGCGGATCCAGTGGTCAGATTTAATAGTCATGGCCGAATTGTAAAACCATCGCAGGCCATAT
>NZ_NCFJ01000685.1:0-1151 GCF_002281105.1 Polynucleobacter sp. 35-46-11 | reverse complement strand
GGCACAAATGTTAGGCCAATCTGGTCGTGACCAGCAATGGCTTTTAAGCCCTGGACAATTTCTGGAAGATGGCGATGCCCTTTAACTCCATATGCCTTGAAGTTATCTCCAGCCTCTGACATTAATGTACCGATCTCTGCTTTACGTCCAGCACCAGAAGTGCCTGACTTAGAGTCAGAAATAATATGCGTGCCATCAATCAGCTGTTTACCACCGGTAGACTTCGGTGAAAGCAATGGAGCAAGCCCAAGCTGCACAGAAGTGGGATAGCAGCCCGCTAAACCAACTACGCGAGCTTTTTTAATTTCTTCACGATTGATTTCAGCCAAACCATACACTGCCTCCGCTAGGATTTCTGGGCAACCATGTTCCATGCCGTACCACTTAGCAAATTCTTTAACGTCCTTCAAACGGAAGTCAGCAGCAAGATCCAAAATCTTCACATTGTTAGCAAGTAATTCTTTTGCTTGTGCCATAGCCACGCCATGAGGAGTTGCAAAGAACACCACGTCGCACTCATTCAACTTAGCTTCATCAGGAGTCGTAAATTTGAGATCAATTCGGCCACGTAAAGAGGGAAACATCTCAGCTACTGGCATACCAGCTTCTGTGCGAGATGTAATTGCCTGGATCTTGACTTCGGGGTGTTGCGCTAGCAGGCGCAGTAATTCCACTCCGGTATATCCAGTGCCACCTACGATACCAACTTTAATCATGTCATTCTCCAAAATGCCGACTGATGAATTTTATTCCTTGAATACCTTAATTGTAGAAACAAAAAGGGCCGCTTGCGCGACCCTTTCGATAAAACTGAAGCGACTGAAAGAAATTAGCGCTTGCTGAACTGCTTACGACGACGCGCGCCATGCAGACCAACTTTTTTACGCTCAACTTCACGAGCATCGCGAGTTACCAAACCTGCTTTAGACAGGGCTGGCTTCAAGGCGTTGTCGTAGTCGATCAATGCACGAGTAACGCCGTGACGAACTGCACCAGCTTGGCCAGTTTCACCGCCACCACTAACGTTTACTTTGATATCAAAGGTTGTTAGATGGGCTGTGAGAGCCAAAGGCTGACGAGCGATCATGCGTGATGTTTCGCGAGCAAAGTAAGCATCGATAGGTTTACCGTTAACAGTAATCTCACCTTTG
>NZ_NCFJ01000684.1:0-1158 GCF_002281105.1 Polynucleobacter sp. 35-46-11 | reverse complement strand
GTGATATCAAAATCGTGGCGATTAATGCCATGGGAGATATCGATATCAATGCTCACTTAACGCAATATGATTCTGCGCACGGTCGTTTTCCTGCTGAAGTAAAAGTAGATGGGGATTGCATGGTGGTAAATGGCGATCGCATCAAAATGTTCTCGACCCGCAATCCTTTAGAAACCCCTTGGGGCGAGTTGGGTGTGGACTTAGTGCTCGAGTGCTCCGGCAAGTTCACCTCAAAAGAAAAAGCCATGGTGCATATCTCTCAGGGCGCGAAGAAAGTATTGATCTCTGCTCCCGGTGAAAAAGATGTGGATGCCACAATTGTTTACGGTGTAAATCAGCAAGTGCTTAAACCAAGTGACGTCGTGGTTTCTAACGCGAGCTGCACGACTAACTGTTTAGCACCTTTGGTTAAGCCATTGCTGGAAAAAATTGGTATCGAGTCTGGCTTGATGACAACGATTCATGCATTTACAAATGACCAGGTTCTGACTGACGTGTATCACAAGGATATGCGCCGTGCGCGTTCTGCTGTGAGCAGTATGATTCCAACCAAGACCGGTGCTGCAAAAGCGGTTGGTTTGGTGTTGCCAGCTTTGGCAGGACGCTTTGATGGTTTTGCAATGCGCGTGCCTGTCATTAACGTTTCTGTCGTGGATTTAACCTTTGCTGCCAGCCGCGCTACTAGTGTGGACGAAGTCAACTCCATCCTCAAAACAGCAAGCGAGGGTGAATTGAAGGGTATTTTGGGTTTCAATACCTTGCCTTTGGTATCGATCGACTTCAATCATGATCCACGCCCCAGTATTTACGATGCTTCCCAGACTCGCGTGTCAGCAGATGGTAAGTTGGTCAAAGTTTTGGCTTGGTATGACAACGAGTGGGGCTATTCAGTCCAAATGCTCAATGCCGCTGAAGCATTAATGGCTATAAAGTGAGTAATTGATGAGGTTTTAAAGCTAAAAGAGTTTAAAATCTTATTTTGTATGTAAAAAAGACCTCAATTGAGGTCTTTTTTCATTATCTGCACCTATCTTCCTCGATTAAGACTTCGGCTTATTGCGACAATTCTTCTTTTGGCAGTGGCCATACATGGCTAAGGAGTGCTCTTGGAGCTTAAAACCAAGGTTTTTAGCAATATCGCGCTGCCTTTTCTCAATT
>NZ_NCFJ01000683.1:0-1160 GCF_002281105.1 Polynucleobacter sp. 35-46-11 | reverse complement strand
CTGACGAAGGCATGGTTGCTGCCCGTGACGCGCAAACGCTACTTGAATTAGAGGCAAGTTAGCGGAAAGTATGACACATTGGTGTAGAGCTTTAGTTGGGTTGCTTTGGGTATGCGGTAGATTTTGCAACATCGTCAGCAGTCCAGGTTTTGCTGAGATCTCCAGTTGGCCCAAGAAAAACAAATGCCAAGCAAATTCCAATGACCAGTGCGGCTAATCCAAGGATTTTGAGAACCTTATAGTCCCGTTCTTCCTTGATAACGAACTTAGGCGCAGGGTGACGCACTTCAAACACCTCGGGAAATGCGTCTTGAATAAGGTCTTTTGCAGATTTAATATGGCGATAACGTTCGTCTTCAGAGGCCCCAGCTTCGATTACTTTAGCCGCTTTAAGGTAAAGTTCGCTTGCATTCCCCAAAATTTTGGCCCTGTGAATGCATTCTGTATAGCGTTCTTTTTCAATTGGGGTCATAGTTTTATCCGATACTTATCAACTTAAATCCATTTTACTTTTTCCTGAATTAAAAGTCATCATTAACTGCTTGGACTAATGCTTTAGAAAATGACTATCGTCCTGTATTCCTATCGAAGATGTCCCTATGCAATGAGGGCTCGTATGGCGTTGAAGTATGCGGGCGTTGAATACGAACATAGAGAAATTAGCCTAAGAAATAAACCTCGGTCTTTATTGCTCTTATCGCCCAAAGGAACTGTTCCGGTCTTGTGTATCGACGGACGAGTACTTGAGCAGAGTCTAGACATCATTCATTGGGCGCTTGCGCAATCAGACCCAGATGGCTGGCTTCGATTTGATGAATCCATTGCCCAGGAGTGGGTTGAGAAAAATGATGGTTCGTTTAAGACTTTATTGGATCAATATAAATACCCCAATCGATATCCTGAATTGAAGCAGACAGAGGTGCTTAAGCAATTACAAGAAATGATGCTTAAACCTATGGAGACTGCCTTAGCAAGGGAAGCCTATTTAATGGGCGATCATATCAGTTGGGTTGATATTGCCATTTTTCCATTTATCAGGCAGTTTTCTATGGTCGATACGAAGGTTTTTGAAAGCCTACCCGTCCCGCACCTAAAGCAATGGCTCCTTCGCTTTCTTGAAACCCCTCTTTTTAATGCAGTAATGGATAAGCATCCAACTT
>NZ_NCFJ01000095.1:7170-13764 GCF_002281105.1 Polynucleobacter sp. 35-46-11 | reverse complement strand
TGGCAGCCCATGGGAATAAACCCTTCTCATAAGCAATTCCCTGAGCCTTACATTGCTCTTCAGTCAAACCAGCCCAAGCTACTTCTGGATCGGTATAAGCAACAGACGGAATTTGCTTAGCATCGAAGTAAGATTTTTCACCAGCAGCAACTTCAGCGGCGACGTGACCTTCATGCACAGCTTTATGCGCGAGCATGGGTTGACCAACAATATCGCCAATAGCAAAGATGTTATTCACATTCGTGCGCATTTGATTGTCGACCGGTATAAAGCCTCTCTCATCAACAATGACGCCTGCAGCAGATGCATCAATTTTCTTGCCGTTGGGCGTGCGTCCCACCGCTACTAACACTAAGTCATAAGTTTGGGGCTCTGCGGGAGCATTCTCGCCATCAAAACTGACCTGGATACCATCCGCTTTCACTTCAGCTTTTGACGCACGGGTCTTGAGCATGATCTTTTCAAAACGGCCAGCGTTAAATTTCTCCCAAACCTTTTCTAAATCACGATCGGCTCCGGCCATCAGACCATCCATCATCTCAGCAATATCTATACGGGAGCCTAAGGTGCTGTAGACAGTAGCCATCTCTAAGCCAATAATGCCGCCGCCAATCACTAACATGCGCTTTGGAATACTCTTAAGCAATAAGGCACCAGTACTATCCACAATGCGCGGATCTTCTGGCAAAAATGGGAGTTTTACTGGCTGACTTCCAGCTGCAATGATTGCCTTTTGAAAACGCACTACTTCTTTTTGCCCAGCTAGATCTTGACCATCGCCTTTAGTGAGCTCAACCTCAATATGATTCGCATCCAAGAAGCGTCCCAACCCACGCACCACAGTCACTTTGCGCGCTTTAGCCATACCAGCCAATCCGCCGGTTAACTTAGCAATGACAGAGTCTTTGTAGCCACGCAATTGATCAATCTCAATTTTGGGGGCGCCATAACTAATGCCATGCTTAGACATCGTTTTTACTTCATCCATCACTGCAGTCGTGTGGAGCAAAGCCTTTGATGGAATGCAGCCTACGTTCAAACAAACACCGCCTAAAGTTGCATAACGCTCAATCAAAATCGTGTTCATGCCTAAATCTGCGCTACGGAATGCAGCGCTATAACCACCAGGACCAGCGCCCAATACAAGCACTTCACACTCGTGATCCACTTTACCGCTGTACTGACCAGCGATAGGAGCAGTGATCACTGGAGCCGATACTGAGACTGGTGCAGGAGTTGGACTGGCTGCGGGTGAAGAAGCCTGAGGAGCGGATGCTGCTCCCACTTCAATCTCAGCAATCGCACTACCCTTGCTCACTTTATCGCCAGCTTTTACAGAAATACTGAGAATGGTTCCTGCAGCATCTGCTGGAACTTCCATGGTTGCTTTATCAGATTCAAGAACAAGTAAAGGCTGTTCTTTTTCAATCACATCACCCACTTTAATGAGTACTTCAATTACTGGAACATCTGAGTAATCACCAATATCTGGCACGAGAATAATTTGCTTAGCCATATCTTTTCCTTATAGTGCCGCGCGACGGAAGTCGGACATCAGCTGAGCAATATAAACATTGAAGCGCGTTGCTAAAGCACCATCAATTACGCGATGATCTGCACTTAAGGACAATGGGCAAATTAAACGAGGAACAAATTGCTTGCCATCCCACACTGGTTTCATAGCAGCTTTACTTACCCCCAAAATTGCCACTTCAGGTGCATTGACGATAGGTGAGAAATACGTACCGCCAATACCACCTAAAGAAGAGATCGTAAAACTAGCACCCTGCATCTGTTCTGGCTTGAGTTTTCCATCTCGAGCTAGTGCAGCCAATTCAGAGGTTTCACGCGCTAGCTCAAAGATGCCTTTTTTATCTGCATCGCGAATCACCGGCACCACTAGGCCATTTGGAGTGTCGGCAGCAAAGGCGATATTGAAGTATTTTTTCAATACCAAATCATCGCCGTCAATAGAGCTATTGAATTCGGGGAATTTCTTAAGTGCTGCAACAGCAGCTTTCATTAAGAAAGCCAACATCGTGATTTTGAGTCCCTGCTTTTCATTCTCTTTATTTGTGAGAACTCTAAATGCCTCTAAATCGGTAATGTCCGCATCCTCGTGATAAGTCACAGCAGGAATCATGACCCAGTTACGACCCAGGTTCGCAGCAGTCAATTTCTTAATACGGTTTAATGGCTGACGCTCTGTCTCACCAAATTTAGAGAAATCGACCTTAGGCCAAGGAATTAAATTCAGGCCGCCCAAGCTTCCGCCAGATGCACTAGATGGACTTCCAGCTCCGCCGCTCATGGCAGCTTTTACAAAGGCCTGGACATCTTCTTGAGTAATTCTGCCTTTAGGGCCAGATCCCTTAACTTGGTGAACGGTGACGCCAAGTTCACGAGCAAATTTACGCACTGACGGGCTGGCGTGACTTGCAGTGGGATCAATCTCAACTGGGGCTATAGTTATTGGCGGTGGCGCAGGTGCGCGCACAATCGGTGGCTCTACTTTTGGGGCCGCAACAGCAGGCTCAGATTTCGCGGCTACTGGAGCTGAGGCAGTTTGAGTTGGTGCGGGAGCAACGGCGCCACTTTCTTCAAGCACTAGAACGACAGCGCCCTCTGAAATAGAGTCACCCACCTTCACCCTGACCTCTTTCACCACACCTGAATGGGATGAGGGAACGTCCATGGTTGCCTTATCTGATTCAAGAACAACAATCGATTGCTCTTTCTCAACACGATCACCGGCCTTTACCAATACCTCGATGACAGGCACATCTTTGTAATCCCCGATATCCGGGACTTTAATATCAATTAGTTGGCTCATAGTCTGTCTCTTATCAAACCGTCATTGGGTTTGGTTTGGTGATATCGATTTCATATTTCTTAATTGCTTCAGCTAGCACTTGACGATCAATCTGGCCGGCATCCACCAAAGAACGTAAGGCTGTCAATACAACCCAGCGACGATCTACTTCAAAGAAATCGCGTAACTTTTCACGAGTATCTGAGCGGCCGAATCCATCAGTGCCTAACACTTCATAACGACGGCCCATGTGCTGAATCGCAGGACGAATCTGCTCCGCAAAAAGACGCACATAGTCAGTGGCAGCAACAATTGGACCAACGGTATCTTTCAAGCACTTCTCAACATGTGACAGAGATGGCACTACTGTTGGGTTTAATAAATTGCTGCGATGAACTGCATTCCAATCACGACCTAACTCGGTAAAGCTTGGGCAACCCCACAAATCCGATGCAATACCCCAATCTTTATGCAAGATTTCAGCAGCCTCAATCACTTCACGGAAAATCGTGCCAGAGCCTAAAAGCTGAACGCGCAGTTTCGCATTAGCATCACCAACTGACTTGAGCTTGTACATGCCCTTAATGATGTCTTGTTCTGCACCCTTTGGCATTGCTGGATGAGCGTAATTCTCATTCATTAGAGTGATGTAGTAGTACACATCTTCTTGTTCAGCCAGCATGCGACGCATACCATCCTGAATCACCACAGCTACCTCAAATGCAAATGAAGGGTCATAGCTGATACAGTTTGGAATAGCAGCGCTCCAAACTTGACTGTGTCCATCTTCATGCTGAAGGCCTTCACCGTTCAGAGTAGTTCTACCAGCAGTACCGCCAAGCAAGAAACCGCGGCTACGCATATCACCAGCAGCCCAACAGAGATCGCCAATGCGCTGGAAGCCAAACATGGAGTAGAAGATGTAGAAAGGCAACATCGGTACGCCATGAGTTGAGTATGAAGTTGCTGCGGCAATCCAGTCGCACATACCGCCGGCTTCATTAATACCCTCTTGCAAAATCTGACCAGTTTTATCCTCTTTATAGAACATCAATTGATCATGATCCTCTGGGGTGTAGAGCTGACCTAGCTGATTCCAAATACCGAGCTGGCGGAACATGCCTTCCATACCAAAAGTACGCGACTCGTCTGGAACAATCGGAACCACCCTCTTGCCTAAAACCTTGTCACGCACAATCGTATTGAGAATGCGAACAAAAGCCATGGTTGTGGAAATCTCACGACCTTCAGTAGTAGCTTCCAGCAAGGGCGCAAATACCTCAAGCGCAGGAACCGGCAAACTCTCAGCCTTCATGCGACGCTGTGGCAAGTAACCACCCAACTCCTGACGACGCGCCTTCATATATTCAAGTTCAGGACTACCATCGGCGAACTTCACCAAAGGCATTTCATCCAATTGATCATCTTTTACGGGGATCTCAAAACGATCACGGAAACGACGCACGTCATCCGCATTCATCTTCTTGGCTTGGTGGGCAATATTCATAGCCTCACCTGATCCACCCATACCGTAACCCTTAATGGTGTGCGCCAAGATAACTGTTGGTTGATCTTTATGATTTACAGCTGAATGAAACGCTGCAAATACTTTATGGGGATCATGACCACCGCGATTGAGCTGCCAAATTTCTTCATCACTCCAATCGCTAACTAAAGACTTTAATTCAGGTGTGTTGAATACGATCTCACGTACATAAGCACCATTCTTGGCCTTCATGGTTTGGTACTCACCATCCACGATTTCACCAAGACGCTGCATCAAGATGCCTTTTTTATCTCGAGCAAATAAAGCATCCCAATGGCCACCCCAAACTACTTTAATGACATTCCAACCAGCACCACGGAATTCGCTCTCTAGCTCTTGAATAATCTTGCCGTTACCACGCACAGGACCATCGAGACGTTGCAAGTTGCAATTCACAACAAAAATCAGGTTGTCTAATTTTTCACGGCCGGCCATACCAATTGCGCCGAGTGATTCTGGCTCATCAGTTTCACCGTCACCAAGAAAGGCCCAAACTTTACGCCCCTCTGCCTTAATAAATCCGCGATCCTGCATATAGCGCATAAAGCGCGCTTGATAAATAGCCATGATGGGACCAAGTCCCATAGACACTGTTGGGAACTGCCAGAAATCTGGCATTAACCAAGGATGAGGATAACTAGAGACACCCTTGCCACCAACTTCTTGACGGAAGTTATTGAGTTGTTCATCGGATAATCGGCCCAGCATGTAAGCCCGTGCATAAACACCCGGCGCTGAATGTCCTTGAACAAAAATTAGGTCGCCGCCATGCTCTGGGGATGGTGCGCGCCAAAAATGGTTAAAGCCAACGTCATATAAGGTAGCTGCGGACTGGAAGGATGAAATATGTCCACCAACATTGGTGTCTTTGTTTGCGCGAAGAACCATGGCCATCGCATTCCAGCGAGTGTATGAACGAATCCGATGTTCGACATTTTGATCGCCAGGTAAGCGTGCTTGTTGCTCAACTGGAATCGTATTGATGTAGGGAGTTTCAGCATGAAATGCTTGATTAACACCATTAACCCGAGCATGAGAGATTTGCTGATCTATGAGATAAGCCGCGCGTTCAGGGCCCTCATTGCGAATCACGCCATCTAAGGCCTGCAACCATTCTTGAGTTTCACCTGGATCCGCATCTTGCTTTCCTGCGCTACCCAAAATTTGATCTGGAACTGCTGCCATAAACTGCCTCCATTAGTCACATCGGTCTGATTTATTCACTCTATAGGCAACATTCTAGGAAGGTCCATGGGTGTAAACAAGCAATTTTCCACATAATGATAATATTTATCACAATGTGATATTTTGTTGCAACGCAATCCAAAAAGCCAGAGCGGCCACAATGGGCGAGAAAGCGGTGCTAGTAAGGCAAAATAGCCCTATTACATGAAAAAAATCGCATTTTCAATATGGCAACTCAAGCCTGTGAGATGGATCCGTCGAATACGGGGATTTAAGCTTGTCTACACGCCTTTAATTGCGATTGTGCTGTTTACCGTGGTGATGGGCGTCATCATGGGCACGCTTCAGCTTCAGGAAAAAAGTCAGCAAGAAGCAGCACTATTTAGAGAGCTCTCATTTGCAAAGCAACGCATTCAATTGCGTTTTGCAAACAATGCCGATGTATTGCAATCCATTGGGCGGGATTATGTCAGCGCCGGAGATTCCACAAAGTTAAAAGATAACGTGCTCCTTCAGGCAGAAAATCTTCTGCAAAACAATCATGAGATTGCGAAAATTGTCTGGATTAATGAAACATACCAGAGTGAATGGAAGGTACCTCCGCACAACTTAAAAACCGATTGGTTTAATAAAGTAAATAATGCGAACGTCATAAATAAGATGCTACAGAGAACGCTTGAGCTTAGCGCCGCCACTAATAGGCCGGCGTTTAGCAACTTCATCTCACTTGAAGTTCCAAGCAACGAGGTCATCTCCAAAGAAATTCGCAATGTGTTTTGGCAAACAGTGCCTCTACTTTCTGGTAACGAAATTAAAGGCATGGTTGCCGCTCTGTATACAACCCAGGGGATACTAGAAATGATCCCCGGGGAACTCAAAGCCCAATATCGATTTACTCTAATTACAGATGATGATCAGGTCTTGGCAATCTCATCTGATAAAAATACGCCGAAACGCGCATTTAGCAATCAAACCAGCTTAGATATTGGCGTCCTAAGTCCAAACCTTAGTCTCAGAATCGATACATACCCACCAGAAACCAATTTAACGT
>NZ_NCFJ01000095.1:0-7137 GCF_002281105.1 Polynucleobacter sp. 35-46-11 | reverse complement strand
GATTGGCGTTGTTCTGGGTTTAAGTGCCTTCGTGATTTGGAGTTTGTGGTCTGTTTTAAAGCAGATGCAAGTGCGGCAAGAAGTAGAAGCAAATCTTCGGGCTGAGACAAATTTTCGTAGTGCGATGGAAAACTCAACGCCAGTTGGAATTCGCGCACATGATATGAATCGGGCGATCACCTATGTCAACCCTGCTTTTTGCGAGATGACTGGTTGGTCTGCGGAAGAGCTGATAGGACTTAGTCCCCCTTTTGCTTTCTGGCCTGAGGATCAAAAGGAGGAGCTCACCAAAAAAATGCATCAAGCTCTCCAGATGACCCTCAATCAAGATAAGAAGATTGGGGTCGAGGGCTCAATCCTCCACCGTAACGGCTCAGTCATCCAGACCCGAACATTTATTGCTCCATTGATTGATGAAAAGGGCAAACAAACTGGTTGGATCACCTCATTAATTGATATTTCTGAGCCAAAGAAAATTCGTGAGGAATTAGCTGCGTCACAAGAGCGATTCATTACTGTTTTAGAAGGTTTAGATGCATCAGTTTCAGTGGTCTCCAATGAAACGGGTGAGCTATTGTTTGCAAATCGCTTCTATCGCGAACGTTTTGGTAGCTCTGCTAAAGGTCATTGTGATTTAGCCGGAGGTGAGATCAAACAAAAAATATTTCAAGCTTCAATTGAGGCCAGTTCAGCCTCGTCCCTGCATCAAGAAACAGAGTCAGAAGAAATTCAATTACTGGATCCAGCAACAGGAACTTCAAAGTGGTATGAAGTACGTAGACGTTTTTTACCGTGGGTTGATGGTCAGTTAGCGCAACTACTGATTGCAACAGATATTACGATTCGTATTGAAGCGGAAGATTTAGCCCGTCAACAAGAAGAGCGTATGCAATTCTCTAGCCGCTTAACAACTATGGGTGAAATGGCGTCATCACTTGCTCATGAGTTAAATCAACCGCTCGCCGCAATCTCCAACTACTGCATGGGTGTAGCTAAACGATTGCAAGGGCAACTTGAACCCGGCTTGCAAAAAGATATTCTTCCTGCGCTAGAAAAAGCCTCCGACCAAGCGCATAGAGCTGGAACCATCATTCAGCGTATTAAAGGTTTTGTGAAGCGTAGTGAACCACAACGAAAATCTTCTGACATCAGTGAAATTATTAATGATGCGGTTGGCTTAGTGGAGATCGAAGCCCATCGACACCGCCTGAACATTGCTACAGAAATTGCTGAAAATATCCCACCGGTTGATGTAGATCCCGTGTTAATTTTGCAGGTCTTAGTAAACCTTCTTAAGAATTCCTTGGATAGTATGCGAGAGGTTTACCCTCTCTCATCTCGCTGGTCTGCCCCTCCAGTCAAAATTTCAGCCGATCTAGAAACCAGCACTTTTCCCGCAATGCTCCGGATCCAAGTGACTGATACTGGCGCTGGAATCGCTGATTCCGTTATCGAACGGATGTTTGAGCCCTTTTTTAGCACTAAAAACGATGGAATGGGCATGGGTCTCAATATTTGCCGGTCTGTGATCGAGTCCCACCAGGGTCGACTTTGGGCAAAAAATCAGATGGATGCAGAACAAACAAAGCTGTCTGGCTGCACCTTTACAATATTATTACCCCTAGAGTCTCCGGGCTCAATGGTAAGTAGTTAATTTATGTATTTTTAGATTTATCTGTGAGAACTAATATGAATATCAGTGCAGCTACCAAACCCAACCAAGCTGAAGTGGTTTATGTTGTAGATGACGATGAGGCAGTTCGTGACTCCCTCACCTGGCTACTAGAAAGCAATGGGTATGTTGTACGCTGCCATGCAAGCGCTGAGCGATTCTTGCAGTCGCTTCAAAGCACTGATAGATCTACGATCTCTTGCGCCATTTTAGATGTTCGAATGTCAGGCATGTCAGGCCTTGAATTACAAGAACGTTTGATAAGCGAAAATCTACCAATGCCAGTTGCATTTATCACTGGTCATGGCGATGTATCAATGGCAGTTTCAACAATGAAACGTGGCGCAGTTGATTTTATTGAAAAGCCTTTTAAAGAAAACGACCTCTGCGGTTTGGTAGATCGTATGCTTGCAAAAGCACGCGTTGATTATTCTCAGGCAAGCCAACGCAAAATCACTCAGAGCCTCTTAAGTAAACTTACTGGGCGTGAGCGCCAAGTTCTCGAACGTATTGTGGCTGGCCGCTTGAACAAACAGATTGCAGATGACCTTAGCATCTCTATTAAAACTGTTGAGGCACACCGTGCCAATATTATGGAAAAGCTCAATGTAAATACTGTTGCTGACTTACTCCGCTTAGCGCTATCAGACCCACAACCTAACTAACTTCTTATGCCTGCACAGCTACTCGACGGCGTTGCCTTATCCAAAAAACTTCGTACTGAAATTGCTGCCCGTGGCGCAATCGTCACTGCCAAAGGCGTTAGACCAGGCCTAGCAGTCATTGTTGTTGGAGAGAACCCAGCAAGCCAGGTTTATGTCCGCAATAAAGTAAAGGCTTGTGAAGATGTCGGCTTTCATTCTGTGCTTGAGCGTTATTCAGCTGATTTGGGTGAGGAAGAATTACTAGCTCGTATTGCCACCCTCAACGCTGACCCTTCCATTCATGGAATCTTGGTTCAACTTCCCTTGCCAGAACACATTGCAGCGGAACGTGTTCTTGAAGCTATTGCCCCAGAAAAAGATGTGGATGGTTTTCACGTAGCGAATGCTGGCGCCTTAATGGTGGGCCAACCTGAATTCAAGCCATGTACGCCGTATGGCTGCATGAAGATTCTCGAAAGTATTGAATACCCCATCCGGGGTGCACGTGCAGTGATCGTGGGCGCTTCCAATATCGTTGGCAAGCCAATGGCAATGCTCTTGCTACAAGCAGGCGCTACAGTCACGATTTGTAATAGCAAAACGCGTGATCTGGCGCATCACACCAAAGATGCTGACATCTTGGTAGTTGCTACCGGCAAACCCAAAATGATTACTGGCGATATGGTAAAAAATGGCGCTGTTGTAATCGATGTAGGTATCAATCGCATGCCTGATGGCAAGCTTTGTGGTGATGTCGATTTTGATGCAGCCCAGTACGTTGCTGGCTGGATCACGCCTGTACCTGGTGGCGTCGGCCCCATGACGATCACCATGCTCCTCATGAACACCTTAGAAGCGGCAGAAAAGGCAGCAAAACACTAAGGAATTGATTGAGACTTTTGGCAAAATTGCTCTCAGTCCATTAAGCTAGAGGGATGACTACATCTACCCCTCTACAAGCTTCTACTGTGCTACAACAGAATCCACTTATTTCATTCGGTCGCGGTATTTGCGACTACTCCAAAGTCCAGTCTTCGGACATTCAACCTGCGATAGATTTTCTACTGGCACAGGCGGAAAAAGCAGTAGCTCTAGCAATCGACCCAAAGACTCCAGCAAGTTGGAACGAACTTCTTGAGCCTCTCGAAGATGCTACCGAATCCCTCAGCAGATCTTGGGGGGTAATTTCGCACCTCAATAGTGTTGCAGACACCCCAGAACTGAGAGCAGCTTATGGTGAGATGATCCCCAAGGTGACTGCATTCTTCTCCAGCCTAGGTCAAAACCTAGCGCTTTACCAAAGATTCAAAGAGCTTAGTCAAAGTGCTGACTATGCCAATTTGAGTGCTTCACAGAGAAAAGTGATTGAAAATTCTTTAAGGGATTTTCGTCTTGGTGGCGCCGAACTCAGTGATGCTGATAAGCCTCGCTTTTCTCAAATTCAGGATGAACAAGCATTATTAGGAAAAGCATTTTCTGACCATGTTTTAGATGCGACTGATAGCTTTGTCCATGTCATTACCGACAAATCTGAGTTAGCTGGATTGCCTGAAGATACTATTGCTGCAGCAGCAGATACTGCCCAGCAAAAGGGTCTGCAAGGTTGGGCTTTTACCCTCCACTTCCCCTCTTACTACCCAGTCATGCAGTATTCAGAGAATCGCGCACTCCGTCGCTTGATGTATGAAGCTTACGTCACTCGAGCCTCGGAATTAGCACCCCAATTTTCAAAGGGGAAGCTAGATTGGGATAACACTGCAAATATGTTGGAGCAACTCAAATTGCGTGATGAAGAAGCACGCATGCTGGGATTTGAAAACTATGCTGCCCTGAGTTTAGCCCCCAAAATGGCTAGTAGTGTCAGTGAGGTAGATACTTTCCTAACTACCTTTGCACATAAAGCAAAACCATTTGCACAGAAAGATTGGCAAGAGCTTTCTGAGTTTGCGAAAACTGAATTGACTATTGATGGATTAGAGCCATGGGATATTGCTTTTGCCTCAGAAAGACTTAAACAAGAGCGCTACTCATTCTCTGAGAATGAGCTGAAGCAATACTTCCCGCTGCCCAAAGTGCTGGATGGGCTCTTTCAAGTAATCCAGACTTTGTTTGGCGTGAATATTGAGAGCGCCAATCTACCAACATGGCATTCGGATGTTCAGTCCTTCTCGGTTAAGAATACTGAAGACAAGGTTGTAGCCTACTTCTACCTTGACCCATATGCTCGCCCTGGTAAACGTGGTGGCGCTTGGATGGATGATGCGCGTGGTCGACGAGAATTACCGAATGGTGAGATTCAAGTGCCAGTAGCGTATTTGGTTTGCAACTTTGCGCCGCCAGTAAAAGTTGATGGCGTACTGCGTCAACCCACTATTACTCATGATGATGTCATCACCCTATTCCACGAAAGTGGTCATGGCATGCACCACCTCTTAACTCAGGTAAGTGCCCTAGGCGTATCTGGCATTAATGGTGTTGAATGGGATGCAGTGGAGTTACCAAGCCAGTTTATGGAAAATTTCTGCTGGGAATGGGAAGTCTTAGAGAAGATGACCGCACATGCAGAGACTGGAAAACCGCTCCCCAGAGAGCTCTATGAAAAGATTCTAGCGGCCAAGAATTTCCAAAATGGTTACATGACATTGCGTCAAGTGGTGATGTCTCTAACCGACTGGCGTCTGCACGCTAATTTTGATGTTGAAAATGCAAAAGGACAGGCGGTGTTGGATCTATCTAAGAGCATTGCGGATCAATTCAATGTGATTCCTCAGCCTGCCATCTCTCGATGGATTAATACCTTTAGCCATATTTTTGCAGGCGGTTACGCCGCAGGCTATTACAGCTATAAATGGGCTGAAGTACTCTCTGCGGATGTGTACTCTGCTTTTGAAGAAGCAGCAAAACTCACTGGTAGTGTGCTGGATGAAAAAACTGGCACTCGTTATCGCCAAGAGATCTTAGAGGTAGGTGGCAGTCGTCCGGCAGCTGAGTCATTCAAGGCATTTAGAGGCAGAGAGCCAAGTATTGATGCCCTACTTCGTCACGGGGGCCTAGTCACCCAGTGAAGCTAAAAGTTCTAGGCTGAAATCTTTGCAATGACGGGAGCATGATCTGAAGGTTGCTCCCAAGTACGGGGCTCTTTATCGATAATGCTTTCTGTGCATTTATCTTTAAGGGCCTCGCTTAATAGAATGTGATCAATCCGCATTCCAGCATTTCTTCTGAAACCCATCATGCGGTAATCCCACCAGCTAAAGGATTTAGGCGCCTGTTCAAACATCCGATAAGAATCGGTAAGCCCTAGATTGAGTAGCTGCTGAAACGCCTCTCTTTCTGGTGGAGAAACGAGGTTTTGACCAATCCACTTAGAGGGGTCATGTACATCATCATCTGTAGGCGCGATGTTGAAATCCCCTAAAAGTGCTAAGCGACTGTTTTGGGCCAACTCTTCACTTAACCAATTTTCTAAGGCTTTGAGCCAAGCTAATTTGTAGACAAACTTATCGCTATCGGGTGATTGACCATTAGGGAAATAAGCTGATACCAAGCGAATAGGCTGCATTCCTTTAAAGCAAACTGTAGCCGCCAAAATACGCTGCTGTTCATCCGTGTTGCCAGGGATATTTCGGATTGGCTTTAAAAATGTCGTTTCATGATTGCTTGCAATCGAGGCTAATGCGGCTTTACGAACGATGATGGCAACACCGTTATAAGTCTTTTGACCAGCAGCAATACTGAGGTAACCCGCCTCTTCAAGCTCTTGATGTGGATACTTATCATCAGTGAGCTTAAGCTCCTGAAGGCACAGTGCATCAATCGGCTTTTTCACCTTCTCTTGATCCTGCAGCCATTTCAATACATGAGGTAAACGCACCTTCAATGAGTTGACATTCCACGCGGCAATCCTCACAGACTCAGCCATCAATACCAAGCTCCTGTAATTTACGCGTGATCGTATTGCGGCCAATTCCAAGGCGCTGGGCAGCTTCGACGCGTCTTCCGCGAGTTACTTCAAGAGCTGCCTGCAATACTGCTTTTTCAAACTTGGAACACAGGACGTCGTATACCTCTGAGTCTCCATCCTGTAGCATTTTGACTGCCAAACGGCCTAATCCACCCTCCCAGTCCGCTGAGCCAACTCTGCTCGCCACTTGTGCTGCAGGGTTAGATTCACCTTGCAATATGACTGGCTGTTCACCCGCCTCTGCCAAAATATCAGCAGGTAGATCGCTTACTCCAATAACATTAGACGGCGTCATTACTGTGAGCCAATGACAAAGATTTTCTAGTTGGCGCACGTTACCAGGAAATGGCATAACGCTAATTTCTTTTAAGACATCATCTGACAGCTTTTTAACTTCAACACCAAGAGACTTGGCGCAGGACAACATAAAATGCCTTGCCAAAACTGGAATATCTTCCGCGCGCTCACGTAAAGCTGGCATACGCAAACGAATCACATTGAGGCGATGCAATAAATCTTCACGGAAAGCACCAGCAGCAACCCGAGCCTCAAGATTTTGATGGGTTGATGCAATGATTCTCACATTGGCTTTGATGGGATCTTGTCCACCAACACGATAGAAATGACCATCGGTTAATGCGCGTAATAAGCGAGTTTGTAGATCAAAAGGAATGTCGCCAATCTCATCCAAAAATAAAGTGCCACCGTCGGCCTGCTCAAAACGACCACGACGCAAGGTCAAAGCTCCTGGAAATGCACCACGCTCATGACCGAATAATTCAGACTCCAATAAATCCTTTGGTACTGCGGCCGTACTAAAGGCAATTAATGGGCCTTTAGCGCGAGGGCTATGCTTA
>NZ_NCFJ01000682.1:0-1164 GCF_002281105.1 Polynucleobacter sp. 35-46-11 | reverse complement strand
TCTGTGTTAACAAAGTTACCGGCTACCCGCGTTACAAAGAGGTCACCACGTTCCTCGTTAAATGCTAACTCAGGACTTATTCGAGAGTCGGCGCAACTGAGGATGCAAGCGTAAGGATTTTGACCTCGGGCAAGAGCACCTCTGGTTTCATCTACATTAATTTGCAGGGATTTACTTTTTACATAAACAGCATTGCCAGCCATTAGACGAGTAAGAGCTTGATCGGGATTAAGGATATTTTCCGATTTAGGGGGATTCGCGGGTTGAGCAAATGCAACGCCTGCCGATGCTATGAGTCCGCCAATAGAAAGCAAACCTGCCGACCTTAGAACAGTTCGCCGAATTGGATCATTCAGTGATTGAGAAGGTCCATTTATTTTTTTAGCGTTGCATAGGGTGCACATAAGCAATCTTTCTAATCAGATTTATTTCAATTGAAGTGAGTGCAGCTATTTAACTAAAACCTAAATGCAGATGTACTTGATTGCGTGAAAGATAGCGAACTTTCTTGATCTTATACCAATCATTCTAAATAGATAGCTTTAAAAAAGCCGCTGAATTAAAAGGTGAGGTAAATTGAGGGATTAATGGAGTGATGGCTCTTGTTTAGAGTTAATCCACTGATGTGTTTAGAATTTTCACCAGCCAATCTAATCGTCATGTTGCCCATTCTGTATTCCTATCGCAGATGTCCTTACGCTATGCGTGCTCGCATGGCCTTAAAGTATGCTGGCATAGAACTTGAGCATCGAGAAATTGAGTTGCGTCATAAGCCGCGATCGATGCTGGCAATATCCCCTAAGGGGACGGTACCGGTTTTCACGACTGATGGCATTGTGCTCGAACAAAGCATCGACATTATGCGGTGGGCTCTAGCCCAGTCCGATCCTGATGGATGGGCAAGTGTTGATGAGCAAGTAGCCCAAATGTGGATTGATCGCAATGATGGTCCATTTAAGGTGTTGCTTGATCAATATAAGTATCCCAATCGCTACCTAGAGTGTAAGCCAGATGAGGTTCTACAAAGCGCATTGAACGAGATGCTCATGCCAATGGAGGAGGCCTTCAAGGTGCAGCAGCATCTATTAGTCGACCGAATGACTTATGTTGATATTGCTATCTTTCCATTCATTCGCCAATTTGCCATGGTCGACCCCCAAAGGT
>NZ_NCFJ01000681.1:0-1165 GCF_002281105.1 Polynucleobacter sp. 35-46-11 | reverse complement strand
TCAATATACGAATCTAGGAACGCGAGATCAGCCCCCTAGCGCTGCTTACAGCTATGGGTCAGCCAATTGGAACTCAAACTTTACATCTAACTTAGTACTAAAAAACTCAGTAACAGGAATTGACATTGCAAGAGATGCCAATCTCACCATCAACGGTCGTCGCATCACCGATGACACGAATATTTTTACAGACACAACAACTGGTTTAACGCTGAATATCACCACTAAAACTCAACCTTGGGATGCAACTCAGGCTGCCCGAATTATTGTCGGATCCCCCGCCGAAGCACTAGATATAAACAACTCGAGTATGGTTGCTCTAGCAAAATCCATTGAAACATTAAATGCTTATGGCGCTAACACCTCCAATGAATTGTGGCAAAGCACCTTTAATGTCTTATCTACAGAATCAGATAAAGCTGTTAACTACATTGCAAGCGAGAGAAGTGCGCTTGGGTCTCAAATGAACCGCATCGGCGAAATTAACTCCAATCTCAAATCACAAAGTGTTAACTTGAGCCAATCAAATTCAGACTTGGTAAGTACAGATTTTGCTGCCGAATCAGCAAATCTTGGGAAAGGCTATGTTCGTGAATTTGCTGCTACAAATGCAATGAAGGTGGCCAATGAAATGCCTAGTGTTGTCAAAACCTTAATGCGGCTTTGGGATGACATCAAGCCTTGATGTTTGACACTTTCACTTGTAAATGGCCTTAATGCTTAAGAGCCATTTACATCATGCCTTTTGATGAACTAACCCGCTATTAAACTGGGGCAAGCTTTGGGCTATTTTGAGCAACTCCGGGGATGGCATTTGCCGTACAACCTCACCAGTTTGGGGGTTGGTAACTGTTACAACATGATATCCAGTTGCACCATCGACTGAAAACTTCAGATCTCTCCCCATGGATTGAACAAAGCTTTGGATTTGTTCAGCCGCTCTATCAATTGCAACTCTGGCTGCTTGGGCTGTTTCAGCAACATTAGAGGGCTTTATTTCGGTGCTAGCTACCTTAGAAACTATTTCCGCATCGCTTGGAACAGCAGGAGTGGCAATCTTTATTGGGGCAGTGTCTACAGGCGTGCTTGTACTTTGCGACACATTTGCATACTGTGTGCTTGCCACATTTCCTGTTGAAAAAACTACACCTGACATGATTTTTCT
>NZ_NCFJ01000680.1:0-1168 GCF_002281105.1 Polynucleobacter sp. 35-46-11 | reverse complement strand
GTTGCAAGAGCCATGAAGGCCCAGCAAGCCCACATCCATTTCCTAGTGTCACTCGAGTTATGAGAAGTTTGTGCCAATAAAAGACTGCAGAGGGCAGCAACTAAAAATGCTGACAATCCCATATCCAGCGAGTTGATGTGGCCACCAATCACCCACATTGGGCTCGATGCTAAAGCGATAGCAGCTAACCAACCTGCTCGTGCGCTATAGATCCGTGCCCCCGTAAATCCAATAAATACAATCGTTAGAAAACCAGTCAGCGCAGTCCATAAGCGCGCCTGCCAATCACCGATGCCAAAAAGATTAAAGGCGGTAGCGGTAGCCCAAATTTGTAATGGGGGTTTTTCAAAATACTTGTAGCCGTTATAGCGAGGAGTAACCCAATCTCCAGTGACAAGCATCTCACGAGCAATCTCGGCGTAACGCCCTTCGTCAGATGGAATGAGATGACGATAGTTCAAGGTCCCAAACCATAGCAAGGCATACACAAGAACCAGTATCAAAATAGATACTGGGTTTAGGGTGCTGGATTGCCGCACTTGGCCAAACTGCATTAGATAGGTTCCACAATGAGGGCAAGTAACACCTGGCGACCTTCGCCAACAAGAATGTTGTAAGTTCTACAAGCCGCTTGAGAATCCATAACTTCAAAGCCAAGCTTAGCCTCTATGAGGGTTTTTAAAAGCTCAGGCTTCGGGAAGCGCTGGCGTTTGCCAGTACCAATAATGATTAATTCGGGCTTGAGAGAGGCCATTTTGGCGAAATCAGCAGGACTTAGCTCCTCAAAGGAGCCCACTGACCACTCAAGGATTTCACCATCCGAGCTCAATAAAACCGCGTGACTGTAGGGGATCTTATTGATCTCGATGTAGCCATCGCCGTAACCGGTGATCGTATTGGCTCCGGAATGGGGGTCAGATTGAAGCTTCACATGGACTCTCTGTCATAATTATGAGGATTATAGCTAGCTGTTTTTTCCTAGTTTTCAAGAACTTACCCTTTAATTTATTGTGAAACCGATCCTAAAGTCCGAAAAACTCAATCACGTCTGCTATGACATTCGTGGGCCCGTGCTGGAGCTTGCTCAGCGCATGGAGGAGGAGGGTCACAAAATTATCAAATTAAACATCGGTAATGTAGGTGTTTTTGGCTTTGATCCCCCAGAAGA
>NZ_NCFJ01000094.1:0-7212 GCF_002281105.1 Polynucleobacter sp. 35-46-11 | reverse complement strand
TAACTTGGTTAACACCACCGTTCATGACGCCGTAAAGGGTCACAGAAGATTGTGCGAAAGCAGAAGTTGCAGCCAAAGCGGCGATAGCAATGAGGGTTTGCGATTTTGTCTTCTAAGGTATTCTTTTAAGGTGTTTTAGTGATCTTAAATTGATTCCACCGTATTATTTTTTCTAAAAGTTGCATGGTCTGCGGCATACAACTAGGTTGTGATTTTCACAACACTTTGCAAACTGTTTTTCGCACTGGCACAGCTGGCAAAACGATGGTGACGGCACGGGTTTCAAGCGCCAACAAATCGCTTGTGAAAAGCGTGAAATCTTTGCCCTGTGCGGCATACAACTTTACGCTGCGAACATGTTCACTCAGCTTGCCAATTACAGCTCAGTCGCCGCAAATGACGATAGACACTCACGCGATCGCACCGTTCCAATACCAAGCACCATTGCAGCTGTGGCTGGTTATCCCAGCAAGTTAGTTGTTTACAAAATCTCTGCCAGTCAATATTGGCAAGTGCGCTGTTGGGTTGATGGTCGCTTTCATAGACGATCAGCAAAAACCACTTCGTTCAAACTGGCTGAGCGTTTTGCTCGTTGGTTTTATGAAAGCCTTCACGCCAAGCGCCATATCTCGCAGCTTGAACCAACTGTTGCAATTGCAAACACACCAGTCCACAAGACAAACGAACCGCAAGAACTGACATTTGGCGCCATTGCAGCGCAGGTCTACGCCAATGAACAAGCACGGGTGGAGCGCGGTGAGCTTGGTGCTGGAACCTTGCGCATGCTTCGCAACAGGCTAGATGCATATGTGCTCCCACACTTTGGCGCAATGCTTCCAAGTGCGATCACTTACCAAATGCTGCAGGAGTTTGCACAAACCCTGAGTATCAAACACACCACCGTTACTGTCAGCACCTACCTCATTACTGTTCGCAAAGTTCTTATTCATGCAGTGCGCATTGGTGCGATAGAGCAAGCACCAGACATTCCCAAGATCAAAGTCAAATCTGCATCACGCGGGGCTTTCACACCCACTGAGTATTGGCAGCTGCTTAGAGCTGCACGAGCACTTCGTGGTGTGCAGCATCCAGCAGGCAGGAAAGAAATGCGCAAGCGTATCAAGCAAGCCTACAACGATCACCGCATGCCACCTGAAATGGCTTGGTCAATTAGCCTGATGGTCAACTGCTTCTTGCGACCAGGAGACTTAACCAAACTCAAGCATCGCCATGTTGAGGTGATAAGGGGCAAGAACACCTATCTGCGACTTACCCTGCCTGAGACCAAGCTGCACAGTGCGCCCATCGTCACACTACGCCCTGCAGTTCGCATTTATGAGCAAATCTGCAAGCACAGACCTGATGCAAAGCCTAACGATTACCTTCTGCTGCCTGACCTAAAAAACAGAACCCATGCTTTGGCAGTGCTGAGCACCATGTTTAACTGGGTGCTAGACCATACTGGACTAAAACTTAACCCACACGGGTATCCGCGTAGCCTTTATAGCTTGCGTCACAGCGCAATCACATTCCGCTTGCTTTACGGACAAGGGATTGATTTGATAACACTGGCGCGAAACGCACGAACCAGTGTAGATGTGATTAACAATCACTATGCAAGCACAGTGACTGGCGAGCAGAACATTGCAATGCTGCAAAGCAGGCGAACTCACACCTAGCAAGCCCGCCCTCAATCGCGTTATTTCTTAAATCCATCACGCAGCTTGATGCTGGCGCTTTCAATCTGCGCATCCAGTTCGCTGTTCAATACCGCATTGATCAAAGTGTCAAAGACTGCAGGTAGCTCTTTGACACTGGCAATCTCAATGGCTGACTTTCCTTTATTCAGCTCAAGTGCCTTACTTCCATAAAAAACGCTGAGCAGCGTTTCGTTCTTTTCACCTGTCCACCACCAAGCCTTGATGCGCACAGGCATTTCTCGCACAGTGCGTTCGCCTGTAGTGCGATCAACTACGGTGCGAAGGCGCTGGGGTGTGAAGTTTCGACCTTCTATGACTGCGATTGCCAATTCGCGCTGATCAGTCAATTTATTGATCAGCTTATTGCGGCGCTTGACCACATCTGGCAATGCGCGAGGTTTGCGAGCTGTAGTGAGTTTGAGTGTTGCGAGTGCGGAAGTAGACATGTGCTTTTCCTTTCATTTATTGATAAAGCACAGGTAATTTTGTGATCATGCTGGCGCTTGGGCGACCAGCAACCCGCCACTTTGGCGGGACATTGAGATGAGGTGGCGTGTTAAACGACGATTAGTTGTCACTCATTAATGAAATATTTGAACTCATTAATTTAGATCTAGCATTGAATCTCATAGAACACAAAATCAAAGAAAATACTTTTAGCGCTTGTAACTTAGAGAGGGACGCAAGACCCAGCCAGATTAACAGCCACTTGATTTCCTGTCTCATTTAACAAAGTAAGGGAAATCAAAATTTGATCTTTTGGAGCATAAGAAATCTGTAGAAGACTTTTCTGCTCGCCAAAATATTGAAAAATTTTTGCGCCATTGCGATTAATTGCAGGGCGATCAGGAAGACTGACAAATATTTTATTTGAACCATATGAGACAGTCTCTCCCTTTATTAACACCTTACCAGGGTTATCTTTACCTAAGAAAACACTTTCCCAATTTGGATTCGTCGAAGATCTTTGTGCTTCCCAGACACAATAAAGCTGCCTAACAGGCTGAGCTGAGGCGTGAGCAACAGAAAATAGTGCGATGCAAAATAAAGTCAAATTTCTAAAAGACATTTTGTTCGATTATTTGCTAAGTGAAAGTTTATAAATTTTATCATTGACTGACCGTGGCGCTTGATAGACAAGTTGGATGAGTGCACCGCAAACAGCCAACTTAAAAATCCCTCAAGCCTAAGCATTGGACAACGGATTAATTTTTCTTCGCTGCGCAACAGCAAGTGACTTTTGAGCTTTGGCGACTTGCTGGCGCTGACGCTCTGCAGCCAATGCATCTGCAGCTCGATCTTTTGTAGCCTTCAAGTTGTCAATGCGCTGCTGCTCTGGTGTTTTGGGCTTGATTGTTTCTCCAAGCACTGGACTGGCAATGATGCAGTCCCAGCCGTATTGGTATTGCAGTAGCAATCGTGCATGTGTTGTGTTTTCTGCATGAACAATGGTCTTGACGATGTTGCCCTTGATGCGAACTGTGGCGATGTAGTCTTTCATCCAGTATTTAGCCAAATAACTCAGCGGAAAAAGTATGGTTCTATTTGGCAGGACTAAATAGATGCATGAACTTCAAAGACATGCAACAAAGAAAACAGACAGATGACTGGCTGGCAAACAATGGCGTTAATGTGGCGCACATCTACGCTGGCACAGCAGAGCTGTTTCAAGCCACCAAGTTGGCGACAGCCACGCTTAAGGACTGGGGCAAGCTGCTGGAGCAAAACCAAGCTCACACGCTGAACAACTTTATCAAAGCCACTCGCTCAGTTCGCACTCGCAACAAAATCACACAGGGTCAATGCTTTAAGGTGATGAACATTGCCAAGCAGGCACAGCGCAAGTCAGCCAAGTTCGACAAACAACACACCAAGGCAACCAAGTAAGGCAGCACAAGACCACGAGTAAGTCGCTCGTCTAACAAATGGCACAAACGCGGGTTGGAATATGACGGCTAATGACCCCGCTCTCGCAGCAAGTTGGTATGAAGGCTTGCAGCACAGAGAGAGCCGCAGAGTTGCTGCAATGCAAATCAATGCAGAAGCAGTTTGCGAGTTTCAATACATTCGTCTCGCGTCAAACTCTTTCATACTCGTCCTGCGACGGGCTTTGCACTGACCAGAACGACACGGCGGCTTATGTTCATCTTTGTGGTGACATAGCCGTCGTTTGCTCAAAACTTTCCCCAACCAGTCATCTCTCATTTCTAAGCGAAGCAACTTGCGTGAGCTGCAAGCGATACGCAAGCGAACGCAGTTCGCTCTCAGCAGTCTAAGCACAACCCCTCAAATCAGCGCAGCAAGCGCAGATCTTTCAGCGCCAGCAAGTCATGTAGCTGGGATAGCAAAAAAACGCTGCAGCGTTGTTTTACGCAGTTGCTGCATAAATGTCGTCTTGATCCCACAGATCGCGGTGCTGCAGGCATAAATACTTGCACCAAATAAAAACACACTTTGATTTGGTGATTGCGTAAGTCATTGATTCTTGGAAAGAAAAATGACCCGCCATTTTTACGGGCTACAGGTCGCCCAAAAACACAAAAGAAAACACACTTACAGAAACGAAATCATTTAATGCAAACAGCACAAATCATGTCCCAAGCAAAAACACTCACCCCAGCGGAAATCGATCAGGTCTTGAACTACATCGCTACACAAAGTTTCCCGCTACGCAATCGCGTGATGTTCTTAACGGGACTGTGGTCAGGTGTTCGCGTGGGAGAAATTGCCAGCCTCCGTGTTGGCGATGTAATGAATGTGGATGGGTCCGTCAAAGCAGAAGTTCGATTGACTGCTGAGCAGACCAAGGGACGCCAACCACGCACCGTGTTCTTGCCCCAAAAACTGCGGGATGAGCTGCAGAGTTACTTGGACCTGCGCCAGCCACTTGATCCCGCTCACCCGTTGTTCGTCACTGCGGGGCGCAAACGCTTTAGTGCCAATGTGTTGGCGCAGCACTTTCATTACTTGTTCAAGCGTGCAGGTGTTGCTGGCGCTTCCAGTCACTCAATGCGTCGCAGTTTTATCACCAACTTGGCAGCCAAGGGCATTGGCGTTCGAGTACTAGCTAGCCTTGCGGGGCACCGCTCAATTGCAGTCACTCAACGCTACATTGATGTAAATGACGAAATGAAACGCAATGCGGTGGAATTGATTTGATCGTCAAGTTCTCCATGCATGGGTATTTAACAATTCGTTCAATTCAAGACTGAGTAGAACTTGCTTGGAAAATCTCCCTTTGCTGCAGCATGAATTAAATTGTTTGCAATTAGCAAGTATCGACGAATGGCTCTTTCTGCTCCTACATCATTTCCTAGCGATCTCACAGCATTACTAACCTCGTCATATTCAAAATCGCCCGCCAGTGCCATGGGCAGCCCTTCAACCTTGCGTTTGGAATTTTTCCACTTTGCGCTTCTTGCCAAGTAAAAACGCCTAACTTCAGCAAGCACAACCTTGGCTGGCACTCTCTTCGATGAGCTGCTTGTCAAAATTTTTTGGTGAATATCGTAAGTGTGAAGATACGCACGCAAAGCACTCACTTTAATTTCTGCACCTTCTGTTAATTGGTAATCACGACTTGGTTTTGGATGGTGCCCAATATTTTTGTAATGTGCCATCAACAAATCGCGCACTTGATTTGCTGCAGCTGTTGGAGTCAATGATTTAGGTATTGATAACTGCATGACATCAGCGTTACTTAAGTAACGCTTTGCGACTTCAACCTTGTTGCGAGGAAATAAGCTGTTGCCATGCATAGCCCACCAATCATTAAATCTGGTGCCTTCATAGTCACCCCACCCTTCGTAGTATTTGGTGTTGATTTTGATATTTGGTTTTTCTGCAGCTCTCTTTAAAAACTCATACCAAAGCCTGATTGCTTCTTTGCCAGTTGCTCGTGCCATATCACCTCCATATGATCTTCTGTTTTCTTATTGGTTAATTTTTTCCTATTTTGAATGTACAAAAACCTTGTTATTAAGATATTGGTTTTACATAAAAATCACAAAAGCTTAAAATACTCCTACATAAGCAAAGAACTGTTTATGTTTTTATCAATTAACTTTTAAAAGGTATTTATATGTCAAAAGTAACTAAAACCCAAACCATCGTGCTCGTCAGTTACAGCACACCTGCTATTCCTGCTTGCTTTGCAAAAAGCCTTCAGAAGCACCTGCAAAGCCAAGTGTGGGAATCCCGCTCCCACGCAGAGGAGGATGTCCGTGTTATTTGCGACGACTATAAAAATCCAAAATTCATCACTGAAATTAGATACCAATTTGGTGAAGATTTTTATGACAACTTAGCAGATGAAATTGGTGAGTTGATTAGTGAGCAAATGGATGTTTGGATGGCTATTAACAACATCGAAGACTTAACAACTGCTTAATGACACACAGCAGCTAGCAATGCTAGCTGCATTTTTTTACAAGGTTTGTATGAAATTTACACGCACTAAGGTGGACATTAACCACGCGATCATCACACACGCTGACTTGCTTGCTCAGCGCCACGAAGACTATGTCAGTGAGTTTATAACGCGAGCAAACAATGAGCTGTATTGCATACTTGCAGAGCTCCTTGAGCTGCATGAGAAACTAATTGCAAGCCCAAATAAAGACAAACTCATCAAGCAGATGCGACAGCTTTTAAAGGAGAAATACGGTCTCAAGACTCAAGCCAACACCAAGACCACTGCCTTGGTGGTCAAGTATGTCACTCGCGCCAGTCGTAAAACTGCACATGTTTATGGTCGCGTGTTGGATGTTGCAATCACCAACGGCATCAGCTCTGCTGGCTTGATTGATTACATAAAAGTTAATGGTGGCGTTGACAAGATTCGCGCAGCGGAAGTCAGCAATGAAGCACAGCAGCAGAAAAAATGTGTTGAATCCAACCTACAAAAAGCACTACGGTCAACGCTTACTTCAAAACAAGGAATTGGCAATGCTCTATTTGCCAGATCCAAAACATTGCCGCATGCTAAAGATGTCAGCTT
This sequence comes from Polynucleobacter sp. 35-46-11, assembly GCF_002281105.1. Classification (NCBI taxonomy): domain Bacteria; kingdom Pseudomonadati; phylum Pseudomonadota; class Betaproteobacteria; order Burkholderiales; family Burkholderiaceae; genus Polynucleobacter; species Polynucleobacter sp. 35-46-11. The sequence goes on along the minus strand of NZ_NCFJ01000094.1, from coordinate 513 downwards.
TACACACATGCTATGCGTTTACAACCACCAAACCCAGAAGCAAGAAATTATTGGGATCATGTATCCAAGCAGCAGTCTTGAGTCACTAGCAATGGCTGAATATTTGACTATGCTTGATGTTGCTGCAATTAGTGATGACAACACTTTGTTTTATCAACGCTGCAAAGAACGAGGACTCAACATGGACTTAATTTATCGCTGGATGGCTGTTAACAACATTGCAAATGCTGCGGCTGCGCAGCAATTGATCACATCACTGTCAACATCAACTAAGTTAGCGATGACTGCCAGTAATGAGGCAACACTAAAGCGCGCGGCTTAGCTTCCTCTGCGTTACTTAAGTAACGCTGGATAACTCATCCACCCATTGAAAAACCCCACCGCTCTTGCGAGCGATGGGGTTTTCGACTTTTAAATCCTTAACTGGCTAAGCCAGCAGGGGGATTAGAAAGAGTGGCGAACGCCAACAGCCAATTCAGAGTTCTTAACAGAACCTGTTTCGTTCTTGTTTTG
>NZ_NCFJ01000679.1:0-1171 GCF_002281105.1 Polynucleobacter sp. 35-46-11 | reverse complement strand
CAACAAATACGCAGTGATCAACCAAGTCCAGCAGAACATTGGCATCTTCATCAATGTCATGCCAGGAGCGCGCATGTTCAAAATGGTCACAATGATGTTAATTGAACCCATGATGGAAGAAGCGCCCAACAAGTGAAGTGCAAAAATGGCCATGTCTAAACCTGGGCCCATCTGTGATGTCAGCGGAGCATATAAAGTCCAACCGCCAGCAGGAGCTCCACCAGAAATCTCTTTAACCATCTTTTTTAGCTCAAGCTTAGACTCATCGATTGCAGACTCAATCATGCCAATAACTTCTTTGTGGCTATGACTAATCACTTTAGATACCTTGCCCTGAATAGCGGATACCTCAGATACGGCTACCTGGGCTTCTTCAGCAGTAAATAGCTCCAAGACTTCTTTGACATCTCGAATAGCTAGGATTTGAGCAGCCTTAACTTGCGTGGCAAGTACCGTATCTTTAGTTGCATCATAGTGAATATCAGCTATGGCTTTTGCGTTCTCAATAGCCAGTTGAGCCAACACTTGCGCAGACTCAATCGCTTTGGCTTGGGTTGCAATGAATTTCTCAGTTTGAAACATGGTGACTCTCCATAAGAATAGGCCAGAAGAAATAACAACAAATGCTGTATCTCAAAAGCTTAAATCAGATATGTGAAGTTTTTATGACTAAACCAGACCCAGCTTAAGAATGGGTAAATTGTGGTTTTGTATGATTGCTAGCGTTAGCTCAACTAATAATTGGTGACTTAAATCGATGCTATTGATTCTTGGTGACTTTGGGTTGAAAGCCCAGGCAGGCTATGTTGGTATTTGCCAAAACTTGAGCGTCCGGAGTTGTCTTGGACTTAATTTCATATAGCTTACAGCCATAGGGGAACTTCTTGTCCCAGGTAATGTAGAAAAATTGACATTTTTTACAGTTCATCACTCAACATTAACATTAAGCTTTGGAAGTCTGTAGTTACTGCATTCCAAACAAGCCACCCTAAGGTGGTTTATACATTCTGAGCTTGCTTTTGGGTTCCTCTAGTTGTTGGCCACAATCGTCCCGTCTGAAGCCCTTATTTTGCGGTAAGTGCGCATCATATCCATCATTACAGCGGTACTCCAAGCAAAACAAAAAAGGCTACTCATTGATAGAACCACAGCAAGAATTCGATATCTACTT
>NZ_NCFJ01000678.1:0-1172 GCF_002281105.1 Polynucleobacter sp. 35-46-11 | reverse complement strand
TTCGTGCGCAGCACCGGAGATGAACACAGTACGTCGCTTGTGCCTGTACTCGACGGCTTTGAGGATTGCGGTGATTTCCTCAAATTCATCGACAAAAGTGGTTTTGATACCGACCCGCAGCAGCTCCCCGGCAAAGAGCTGCTCTTTTCGCTGGCGATATTCGAAATCTACTAGGGCTTCGTTGTCATACCGCTTCGCTTTGCGAAGTACACAGTAATGCTGCCGCTGGTCGCGCCCGTAGTGGATGCGGACACGGCTGAGGATGTATTCAAGATTGGGGTCGGTAAAGCTGAACCCGAGAAACAGAAACGTCTTGGACACTAGGTCACCGCTGAGTGCAGTGACGTACGGTTGCATGTTGATGTGATACCGCTCGTAGTCGTCGCGGATCAGGACAGCATCTGCAGGATGTGTAGCGTCGCCGTGCATCTTATACACCACCGCGTCGCGATTAGACTTAGTGGTGGCGAGCTGCTTTACAGTGTACTTGACGTCGGCGATTTTGCCCGTGCTTTCGAGTGCTGCCTCGATGAGGTTGTCGTAGTTAGTTGTCCAGTACGTTCCAATAGGCAGTCGGGCCAGGATTCGATGGTTAACAGTCGGCGCAACATTTGTGGAAAACTCTGTCACCAAGAGCTGGTTGAGCTTCGCGCGATTGGCATGATGGATGTTGGTATGGTACTGAGCAAGGGTAACGAGATCCCATTCTTTCTCGACGTCCAATTCTAGGTCATCAGCGATGGGCTTGAGCAGCGTTTTCCAATCAACGAAACCGGCATCGCGTGAGAATCCGGCGCCAGCAAAAATGGCGAGATTCCCTTCCTCGACCTCTTTTGACAACAGCTCAACGAGCCGGAACTGATCCTTGTTCAGAGCACCCCCCTGTTTCAATGTGGCAATTCTAACAGCTCGCAGCAGAAAACTGACAGCCGGTTATTCAATCCGTAATACTTTCGGCAATACCTTGAAAGCGGGGTAACTGCTTTTCTTCGCTTGGAGGCGACAGTCCATTTCAATCAGTTTGCTGCCGTTTGAACTTCTCAACGCCGAAAGTCCGGTGAGGGTCGAAAGTACCCGTTCACACCAACTGAAAGTGGTCACTCATCTCGTAGTTGTGATCCTAAACTTTTCTATTGACAGCTACTCACCTGAAACCGGTCAGCGGACTAAAC
>NZ_NCFJ01000677.1:0-1173 GCF_002281105.1 Polynucleobacter sp. 35-46-11 | reverse complement strand
GGCAAGCAATATCCCGAGGGGGTGGCCCCGAAAATTGGGGATATTGTTTACGAGGTGATGCTGAAACATATTAATGTACCTGCTGACGATAAGTTTCAGGTCATTACAAGACATGATGCAAATGAACTAGTAGTTCCTAAAAGCTATCTTGGTATTGAATATTCGCAGGGCATTATTTTCATTCAGGTAACCCTGAATGAGGGCCGCACCACCGAGCTGAAGAAAAAATTCTATAAGGCCATCTGTGATGGGGTGGTAGAGAAACTTAACATTCGACCAGAAGATATTGTTATTAACTTAGTAGAAGTCAATAAAGAAAATTGGTCGTTTGGTCATGGTGAGATGCAATATGGACCTAAAGACTAAGTACGCTCACATCTAGATATGCGGCCAATTTTGTAATGCCGGCAATATGAAAAAATTACTCCTCGGCTTTCTATTTGTTGGACTCATTCCAACTGCAAGCGCGCAGATCCTCGATGCAATCCGTGGTCACGTTCAGGATCTGAGGGCTCGCACGGAAGAGCATCAAAAGATTGAAGGCGTCATCTTAAAGCGAGGACAAATTGACAAAAATGCAAAAGGGCAGGACTTGATACACAACTCCTCTGGTGAATGGTCCTTAGTCAAGGTAGGCAATCAATTATTTTTACAATCAAGCGCGGACTTTAGATCAAGCCCTGGGCCAGACTATCATATCTATATCAGCAGCAGGCCCGCCATTAAAGACAATGATGAGTTTAGTTCTCAACAAATTGAAGTTGGTCGGATCAAAAAACCCAATGGCGCCGCATTCTATCTTTTAAAAACAGAAAATCCAGAAGATGTAAGTAGTATGCTGATTTGGTGCAAGCAATTTAAAGAATATATTGGATCGGCAGACTTGCTCCCTGCAAGGTAAGTAAAAGTAGTTTTGCTGCAGTTGAGCACCATGGGTTCTGCCCCATTCCGCCCCGGTCTACCAATTAATACTCCAACTAGCTGCTAGCGGTTTTTTGATTTAGAGATCTGATATAAATTAGTGAAACAAACAGGGATCTGATATGAAACAACAATCACGCCGTAATTTCCTAAAAACCTCTGCTGTTAGTGCCGTTGCGATTGGTGCTGCCACTGGTTCCAGTATTGATACTGCCTACGCTCAGTCAAAGCCGCCAAAATCGAATATCGAGT
>NZ_NCFJ01000676.1:0-1175 GCF_002281105.1 Polynucleobacter sp. 35-46-11 | reverse complement strand
TTTTTACTGCCTGCTGGACCTTTGCGTGAGCCTGCTTTCCGAGAGCGAGATGCCACATTGATGACAGGCGCAAATACAACTGCAACTCCAGTGGATGAGTATTTTTTAGGCCGCCGCGCATTTACACTCTCTAGCCAACTAGGCGTGCCCTATCAACTAAATTCCCCTGGTAACACACAATCTCTAGAAGCTATTGCAGGTGCATATCTTCCCAATGAGATCACCGCTGTTGCAGCCATTGGTAATCCCCAACGCTTTTTTGATGATTTACTAAAACAAGGCATTACTGGAAAATGTATTGGCTTGGCTGATCACGCTAGCTACACCCCAGAGTTTTTTACATCCATCAACGCAAAATGCATCCTAATTACGGAAAAGGATGCCGTAAAATGCACCTCTATACAGGACGAACGTATTTGGGTTGCTCCAATGAACCTGAAGATCCCGAATACATTAGCAGATTGGTTGCAGTCTATTTTGCAAAGACCCGATCCAAATCGATACACTTTATAAAAAGAGCAAAGATTACATATGGACAAGCGCTTACTTGAAATTTTAGTGTGCCCTTTATGCAAAAGCACTTTGCATTTGGATGCCGAAAAACACGAACTCATTTGCAAAGTTGATCGCCTGGCTTACCCCATTCGCAATGACATCCCAGTGATGCTGGTTGATGAGGCCCGCAGCCTTACTGCCGATGAAATCAATTAATTGTTGATTAAGCGCAATCTAGCGAATGAGTATTCAAACTTCTAAACCGCCTGAATTTTTAGTTGTTATTCCTGCCAGACTAGGTTCGACTCGCTTACCTCGTAAGCCCCTCGCCGATATTGGTGGCAAGCCGATGGTGATTCGTGTGGCCGAGCGTGCACAGCAATCCAATGCGCAAAGCGTAGTGGTGGCAACTGATTCACCAGAAATTCAAGCAGTATGCGATGAACATCGTATCGAGTGTTTATTAACCAGCCCTGACCACCCAACTGGTACAGACCGCATTGCAGAAGTGGCACAACTTTTAAAACTTCCAGCAGATACCTTAGTCGTCAATGTCCAAGGTGATGAACCCTTGATTCCGCCAGAGCTGATCAATCAAGTTGCTCAAACTTTGGCTGACAATGCCGCCTGCGCGATTTCAACTGTTGCAGTACCCATTACAGATGAAGCGGAAATCACGA
>NZ_NCFJ01000675.1:0-1177 GCF_002281105.1 Polynucleobacter sp. 35-46-11 | reverse complement strand
GGCTCTCCTCTCAAACATCTCTCACTGGAGTAGTCTTGCTCCCCACGAAGAACCTGCACTTTTAACCAAACGTATTCTTGATGAATCGGGGTATACTGATTTTTGGGCACAAGACAAATCTCCAGATGCTCCAGGGCGTCTTGAGAACCTTAAGGAACTTGTGAATGCGATCCAAGAATTTCCAAGCCTTGGTGGGTTTTTAGAACACATTTCTCTCATCATGGACAACGCTACTCAAAATCAAAGCGATCAAGTCACCCTCATGACACTTCATAGTGCCAAAGGGCTTGAATTTCAAACCGTCTTTCTCGTCGGATGGGAAGAAAATGTCTTTCCCCATGCCCGTGCTTTAAATGAGCAGGGAAAAAAGGGCCTTGAAGAAGAGCGGAGACTTGCTTATGTGGGCATCACCCGAGCGCGCTCGAATGTCTACATCACCTACGCTGCCAATCGCCAGATCTATAACCAGTGGCAATCTTCTTATCCTTCTCGTTTTATCCAGGAGCTTCCGAAAGAGGATATTGAGCATGAAGGGCTCCAAGGGATGCATTCTTCTCAGAATTTTAAAGAAAAACCCTCTCTTTTTCCTTCTAACTCGAAATTCTCGGAAAAAAAAGAATTTTCCCCACCGCGGAACACTCAAAGGCAAAGCCTCTATAAAATTGGAGAGCGTGTCTTTCATGAAAAATTTGGCTATGGCCTCATCCAATCGATCGATTATGATAGATTAGAGATTGATTTTGATAAGGCAGGCTCTAAAAAAATAATGTCTGATTTCATTTCAAAGGTTTCTAGAGACAAGAATTAAATCCCCATTTGCATTAAAAATTGAGATCATAATCCTGTTTTGAATTACAAATCATGCCATTTAGAGACTCTTAAAATATTTTTCCGCTCCACAAGTCTTTCAAAAAAACATCATAAGGATAAATTATTATCTCTTTGTCATTTATATTCGTTACCCTTTTATTGGGTTCTGTTGAAACAACACACAATTTACACTCGGGAAAATCTTCTCCGAAGAGAGCTAAACCATTTAAGTCTTTTTTCCGAATACGATTCGATATTTTTACCTCACCTTCGGTCAGGCCCACGCCCGACGTCAGCAGGTTGGTGTAAAAACCGAGGCGATGCGCCTCGGCCACCAGCACCTCCAGGTCGTCCCGCACCATCGGCT
>NZ_NCFJ01000674.1:0-1180 GCF_002281105.1 Polynucleobacter sp. 35-46-11 | reverse complement strand
GGGGAGTTTTTCTGAGTACATATATGACCGGCCTTACATTTGAACTTCTATGCATGCAACTACTGACAGGAATTGCCCTGGGTAGTATTTATGCACTTCTTGCCCTGGGCTTATGCCTTATTTTTGGCATGCTCAATGTCGTTAATTTTGCCCACGGCGCCTTCTTCATGGTTGGCGCGTTTTTGGGTGTCTATTTTCTTGGTGTAACAGGTAACTTTTGGTTTAGTTTAATTCTGACGCCAATTACTACCGGAGTCCTTGGATTACTGACTGAGCGATTCTTAGTCCGCCCACTATACGGACGTGGAATTGACTATCCACTCCTACTGACTTTTGGATTGTCTTATGTCTTAATTGAAGCAGTTCGTGTCACTTTTGGCATTGAAGGTCTACCGTCTGTTACCCCTGATGGACTGAAAGGCTCTCTCGACGTCGGCATCGGCTTCTTTCCCAAGTATCGACTTTTCCTGATTGCCGCTACAGCTGTCATTATTTTTGCAGTTTGGTTTTTCATTCAAAAAACCCGATACGGCCTAATTATCAAGGCTGGTGCCGCTGACCAAGAGATCGTCAAAGTGCTTGGTGTAGATATCGCCAAAGTATGGCTCATGGTGTTTGGACTTGGTTGCGCAATTGCCGGCCTCTCCGGAATATTAGCCTCACCCACCCGCTCTGTTAATCCAGAAATGGGTATTCCAATTTTGGCGGAGTCGTTTGTTGTCACAGTAGTTGGCGGCATGGGCTCACCAGTGGGGGCTGTTGTTGCTGGTTTATTAGTTGGCGTGGTCTACAGCATGACTTCCCTGTTCTTCCCTGACCTATCAGAACTTTCTATCTTTGTATTGATGGCGGTAGTGCTCTTAATTCGACCACAAGGTTTATTTGGTAAAGCGGGGGCAATGGGTTAATCCCCCTGAATACTTATGAAATCATTCTTCCAACTCATTGCACGTCATCGCGTGCTAGCAAGCAGTCTCTTCTTGATGGTCTTTCCTTTCATCATGCCGTACGAGGCCCTTGCGATCAACATCTTGATCTTTGGCTTATTTGCCATGGGCTTCAATCTCCTATTTGGTTATATGGGCCTCCTATCATTTGGTCATGCAGCCTTCCTCGGTATTGGTAGCTACCTCACTGGCATCGGCATCGTCCACTACGGAATGTCCTGGGGGACTGCAAT
>NZ_NCFJ01000673.1:0-1180 GCF_002281105.1 Polynucleobacter sp. 35-46-11 | reverse complement strand
CTCCAGAAAGCCTGATTGACGTAGTCAAGGCTAGACAACTCTGCAATTAAATGATCCATGCGATCACCATCCACTGAGGTCGCAGTAAGCACCACCTGAATTTCAACTTCATCTCTACCAAACTGCTTAACTTCGATATCTTGAGTTTGATAACCAGCCGTCTCAAGAGTGGCAATAAATTGTTTTAATACTTTCTTTTGAGAGTGCTTTGCAGTAATAATGTAGACCGAATTAGTAACCTCAACAAATTGCGTATCGAGTGGTTGGCGGTTAATCATGCTAACGATTGGGCGCAACAAAGTGTTGGCAGCCAACACAAAAAAGGTTGCAAGAATAGCCTCCAGGATAAGATCGCCACCAGCTAATGCACCAACAGCCCCAGATCCCCAAAGAGTAGCAGCGGTATTGATACCACGAACATTCCCCTCCTCTCGCATAATTACGCCAGCACCTAAAAATCCAATGCCTGAAACGACGTAGGCCATGACATGTACAGCCCCCTCATGACCCAGTATGCGATTGGCAGCATCGACAAAGATGGCAGCACCCAGTGCTACCAAGACATTCGTTCTCAGGCCAGCGGTTCGCTGCCTAAACTGTCTTTCAAGTCCAATTAAGCCGCCTAAGAAAAAAGCAGTAGTAAAACTAACGGCTGTATCGGCCAGCGAGAGAAGATTAATATTATTGAGGGATTCCATCCCCTCATTTTACCGATCTTACGCTGCCAGAACCAATCCCTAAGGAGTCGACCATCACTTTAAATACTTCAGTATTGTCCATAAAGCCTCGAAAATTCTCAGCGCCTGGCCCCATAGCATTGAGTACTGCATCATCTGCAGTATGAACACCTACTGCCTGATTTGATGGAAGGTTTCCAGGCATATGAATAGCATCTTCATGCAGCTGAATATACTTTGGATTAGCAACATACTTACCATCACCATCTTTTACAGCAGGCTTGAATGTACCATCGAGCTTAGGATGAAGAGTTTCATAATGGTCAGGGTAGTTACCATAGAAAAACGCCAATCGTTTGCTGACATCAATCTCACTAGGGTAACCTTCAATATTCGCCTTTGGATAATTTGGGTATCCTGCAGCCGCATACACCCCTACCTTTTCTCTTAGGGGCCCGGGTTTTGCATCATCTATGACCCCGCTAATAGATCCACTATGAGTA
>NZ_NCFJ01000672.1:0-1181 GCF_002281105.1 Polynucleobacter sp. 35-46-11 | reverse complement strand
AGGTAAGGTGGCAGGTCCCGCAGCGAAATTGAAAATGCGGCGGTCAAACGTCATAGTGAATTAATTAACCTTGTATGAATGCCAATTAGGCATCACCAGTTTCATCAGAATTGGAGTCAACTGCTGGATCAGCGGCTACATCCTCGCCCTCTTCACCATCATCCAAGTCATTCTCATCATCAGAATCGCTTTCAGCAATACGCTGCAGGCCAGATAAACGAGTGCCTTCATCAACGTTGATCAAAGTGACGCCTTGTGTGGCACGCCCCATTTCACGAATCTCTGAAACACGTGTGCGCACTAAGATGCCGCCAGTAGTAATCAACATGATTTGATCTTCAGGAGAAACCAGAGCAGCAGCAACTACTTTACCGTTACGTTCAGTTGTTTGGATTGCGATCATGCCCTTAGTGCCACGGCCATGACGAGTGTATTCACCAATCGGTGTGCGCTTACCAAAACCATTCTCAGTGGCAGTCAGCACGCTGCTTGGAATAGCGAGACCATTCTCATCAACAACAGTAGCCTCAACACCTTCGGCAGCTTCAGCCGGAGCAACTAACATGGCGATGACTTGATGACCTTCACCCAAGTTCATACCACGTACGCCGCGCGCTGTACGACCCATTGGACGCACATCATTCTCGTCAAAGCGCACTGCTTTACCAGCGTCAGAGAACAACATCACATCATGCTGACCGTCAGTAATAGCTGCACCAACTAAGAAATCGTTTTCATTTAAATCAACGGCAATAATTCCAGCCTTACGTGGATTGGAGAAGTCAGACAACCGCGTCTTCTTCACGGTACCCAGGCTTGTTGCCATAAAGACGTAATGATCATCTTGGTATCCCTTGATTGGGAGAATTACCGTGATCTTTTCGCCCTCAATCAATGGGAACATATTGACGATTGGCTTACCGCGTGAGTTGCGGCTGCCTTGTGGAACTTCCCACACTTTGAGCCAGTACATACGTCCACGATCAGAGAAGCACAGAATGATGTCATGTGTATTCGCAACGAAGAGTGTTTCAATCCAGTCTTCATTCTTAGTAGCTGCAGCTTGCTTGCCACGACCACCGCGTTTTTGCGCACGGTATTCACTCAGAGGCTGGCTCTTCATATAACCAGTGTTCGAAAGCGTGACCACCATATCTTGCGGAGTGATCAAGTCTTCTGTG
>NZ_NCFJ01000671.1:0-1183 GCF_002281105.1 Polynucleobacter sp. 35-46-11 | reverse complement strand
TGAGGTCATAACTTAAGTCCTAAAAAGACTCCACGAAGTTTCAGATTGCTTTTCAACTTGAGTTTTGGGGCTTTCTTTATCGTCAGCCTGACGAGCCAGATAGAAAACTACCCAAATGTAAGCGCACAATAAACCCACATAAAGAGCCAAATAGGCAAATAGAGTTGAAAAGACCATACCGGTAGGCAAAGTTGTAGCAGCTTGAGCAGTGGTAAGCACTCCAGTCACTAAATAAGGTTGTCGTCCAATTTCAGTTACATACCAACCGGCTAAGACGGCAACCCAGCCTGAAAAGGTCATCAGCACCAAGCCTTTGGCTATTAACTTTGGTAGAGGCCGATTTTGACGCATCTGCCAACGCCCCAGCCATGAAAATAAGAGCATTAATACACCAACGCCAACCATCACTCTAAAAGCAAAAAATACTGGGGCAACAGGCGGAATCTTGTCTCCGAAATCATTTAATCCCTTGACCTCGCCATCCCAACTATGGGTTAAGTAAAAAGACGCCAACTTAGGAATGCTGATCTCATAGTCGTTGGTACGAGTTTGTTTATTGGGTATCCCAAAGATCACTGCAGGCACACCAGTACCGCCATTCCAAATTCCCTCCATAGCAGCTAGCTTTGCAGGTTGATGATGAAGGGTATTTAGGCCATGTAGATCTCCAAGCATAATTTGAATAGGCGTTAAAACCATGGCAGCAGTTAGCGCCATTTTCATCACCATTAAATTGGCTTCCGAGCGGCTATTGCGTAAGTAGCGGTAAGCAGAGATTCCAGCCAAGAAAAACGAGACAGTCAAAAATGAAGCTAGCATCATATGGCCAAGGCGATAAGGCATCGATGGATTAAAGACGATAGCTATCCAATCAACGGCATGCGCCCTGCCATCAATCATGGTGAAACCCTGCGGGGTTTGCATCCACGAATTTAAGGCAATAATCCAAAAAGCTGACAGGCTGGTACCAAAAGCCACTAAAAAGGTAGCTAATGTATGCACTCGTTGCGAAACACGCTTTGCACCAAATAGCATGACACCTAAGAAAGTTGCCTCAAGGAAAAAGGCTGTTAAGACTTCATAGGCTAATAATGGACCGGCAATATTGCCAACTGTCTCCATGTACCCGGGCCAGTTTGTTCCAAACTGAAAACTCATCGTGATACCACTCACGACACCCAAT
>NZ_NCFJ01000670.1:0-1189 GCF_002281105.1 Polynucleobacter sp. 35-46-11 | reverse complement strand
TAATCGCTCTGTTTTTGAATTCAATGAAGGCTTAGATGCTTATGTTCTTAAGCCAGTGGTTGCCGGATATCGTTTTGTTTTGCCGGAGTTTGTGCGTGACGGTATTTACAACTTCTTTAGTAACTACAGCGATATCTATACAGCCCTCCAAAACCTATTGCAGGGCAAGCCAGACTATGCATTTAACGATCTTATGCGGGTAGTGGTCAATACCACTATGGGCCTGGGTGGTTTAATTGATTTGGCAACCCCAGGTGGCCTTGAAAAACATAAAGAAGACTGGGGTCAAACTTTTGGGGTGTGGGGCATACCATCGGGACCATATGTTGTTTTGCCATTTTTTGGCCCAAGTAATGTGCGTGATACCTTTGGAACGGCCGCTGACATGGAGTCAGATTACTTATTTAGATTGCTACCAGACGTTGCTCTTCGTAATAGCATTACTGGTTTACGGGTGGTTAATGCCCGCAATACCTATTACGAAGCGGGTGACCTATTAGATGGGGCGGCTATTGATAAATATAGCTTTATGCGGGATGCCTATATTCAGCGACGCGAATATCAAATTAATGAAGGGCGAGAGGATCGAGAGCCCCTCATGCCGGTTTACGAAAACCCCTACGAATAAAGGCGATCAAGCCTAAGATAATTTCCTTTAAGGGCTAAAATGAGCCTCAATAACTAGTATTAATCGAGGACACATGAAAAGCCAAAAATCCATTCAAAAATACTTTGCATCCTTGCTCTCAGGCTTGTTTTTGTTTGTCGGCAGTGTTTCTGCTCAAGCAGTTGATCAGTCAACACCAGATGGTTTGATCAAGACGGTAGTTTCAGACGTAATGGCCTCTGTAAAGTCTGATCCAGAGATTCAAAAAGGGAATATCCCGCGTATCGTGGAGCTAGTGGAGAAAAAAATTCTTCCATATGCTGATATGCGCCGCACTACAGAAATGGCAATGGGGCCTAACTGGAAAAAAGCCACCCCAGAGCAACAGGCTCAACTAGTGAGCGAATTTAAGAGTCTTCTTATTCGCACGTATTCAGGTGCTTTAAGCCAATTGCGCGATCAAACAATTCAATTTAAGCCATTGCGTGCCGCTCCAGATGACAAAGAAGTAGTGGTCAGGACTGTGGTGATTGGTCGTGGTGACCCCATACCACTCGACTATCGCCTAGAAAAAACAGCCAA
>NZ_NCFJ01000669.1:0-1190 GCF_002281105.1 Polynucleobacter sp. 35-46-11 | reverse complement strand
GCTTCCCATTTTTGATTCAAGCATATGGCGCGTTGGCCGAGTGGTTAGGCAGGAGCCTGCAAAGCTTCGTACGGGGGTTCGATTCCCTCACGCGCCTCCAGTAATGTAGATTGATTACCAGGGCAAGAACATGATCCAACTGAAACGACTCCACACAATCGTATTAGCGATGGCCTTATCCGCTCTCTTAGCGGCTTGCGCCTCTTCTGGCGATTCTCCAACTGGCACCCCTAGCGAAGTTCAAGAAATTCAGTCGCAACTCTTGGGTGATATGCCATTACCTGCGGCATCAAAAATTATTGGTGCAGATTCTTTAATTATTGGCCGTGGTGATAACTGGGTGGGTCGTGTAGTTTTATCTGGTGTGCAAACTCCAACAGATATTTATGCATTCTTCCAGGCTGAGTATCCAAAGTCTGGATGGACCACTGTTAGTGCCGTGAAATCAAAAACGAGTATTTTGGTTTTTACAAAAGGTGATCGCACATCAACAGTCGAATTGAATGAAGGTTCGTTTGCTGGCCCAAAAACGATCATCACCATTACCGCATCACCAAAGAATGCAAACGTAGTTGCGCCAACTAAGAAATAAAAATAGTTGCTTCGGTCAGTATTAGAAAAGGCCTCTAAATGAACTGACCCACAAAAGTTGGACACCCAATCCAACTAAAAAGAGTCAGTCTCATGTCCAAATACAGCAAAGAGTTCAAGCTAGTAGTTATTCAGCATTACCTCTCCGGTAGGGGTGGTTTTAAAACTATTGGAGATCAATACGGCGTTAAATATGCCTATGTTCGCAAATGGGTTCATGCTTACAAAGCCCATGGCCAACACAGTCTCAACAAGACTTATGCCCAGTACGATTGGTCAATGGCAACGTCTTTACAATGAAGGCGGTATCACAGCCCTAGAACCCAAGCCCAAGGGACGGTCACCCATGTCAAAACCCTTTAAACCGTTTACCCCCACCAATAAGCCGGTGACCCAAATGACCCCACAAGAGCTCATGCAAGAGCTTGAGTACCGCAGGGTGGAGACTGATTACCTAAAAAAGCTCGAGGCCTTAGCCCAGCAAAAACACTTGGCAAGCAAGAACAAGCCCAAGTAATTACTGAGCTAAGGCCGTATTACCGTTTACTAGACTTACTACTCATCGCCAAGATGGCTAAAAGCGTTTACTACTACTGGCG
>NZ_NCFJ01000668.1:0-1194 GCF_002281105.1 Polynucleobacter sp. 35-46-11 | reverse complement strand
GGTACTGAGGGAAGCATTAACTTATTACTACTAGCAATATTTGGTGGCACATGGTCGCGACTAAATAATGCAGCTTTACCGCAACTTATGCAGGACACGATTGAAATTCCGCGCTCTGAGCTCTATCAATCTACCGGACCACTGCTGGAGATGCTGAAGCGGACACGCTTCAAGCAAGAGGAGTTTATAAAGCCAGCATTAGAGATGGCTCAATTTGTATCCAATCTGGTCACCAAAGAATATCAAGACGTACCGAGCATTCGCATCAAACGGCGAAATTCTAGTAAAAACCAATTTCAAATCCCGTGGGAGTTCTCTGATCAGCAAAAACATCCCGTTGCCGAAAATAGTCCATTTGCCAATGGCTCAGCCATGCAGCGCGAAGTCTATGAGCAAGCATTAAGTCGATATCGTATTTTTGACACCGCATTTGATGTTGAAATTAGGCCGCTAGAAACCATCCGCATGGCTCAATTGATATCTTTTCGAGAAGAGATTGATGAAAAAATTAGTAGCTGGCCGATACCATGGTCACGATTTATCAAAACCTATAGCGCTCTCTTTTCGGCGCCTGTGAATCATGGCTTCGAATCGTCAGAAGAGGGATTACTCAATCGAAAATTACTGAGTCGAGTAATTACATCCAAAAGTGCCGTAGCAATCCACCAAAAAGAATATCTCCTACCAAAACCTGACTCCACTGTAACTTTTCTAATTGATTGCTCTGGCTCAATGAAAGAGAATCGCCTTGCTATGGCAGCATGGATTGATGTCATGGTCAGAATATTGGATAAAGCCAATATTCCATGTGAAGTCTTGGGATACACAACGGCAAGCTGGCAAGGTGGAAGATGCATAAAAGGATGGCACGCTGCGGGTAAACCAAAAGATCCCGGGCGACTGAATGAACGGGCCCACTGGATTTTCAAAGACTTTAAAACCAGTTGGAAAAATTCGCGCCTAAGCATTGCGGGAATGCTCAAGCCAGACATCTATAAAGAAAGTTTAGATGGCGAAGCCTTGTTATGGGCAACTGAGCGAAGCTTATCTTATCAACCTCAATCAGGCATATCTAATTTAGCTTCTGATGAAATCAAGCACAATATTATTTTACTTTCCGATGGTTGCCCAATGGATCGGGCCACACAACAAGCAAATGCAGATGAAGATTACCTCATGGATCATCTGAAATTA
>NZ_NCFJ01000667.1:0-1202 GCF_002281105.1 Polynucleobacter sp. 35-46-11 | reverse complement strand
CGATGAATAGCCAATCCCTCAAGATCAATTATCTGCTGACCCAGCGAGCCAATCTCCTGAAGAATGCGAGTCTTGCCGCTACCAGTCATGCCAGCAATCACCTGAAAAGAAAAATCTTTAGCAGCTTGATCTAAACCATCAATCACAACACGCCGAAAGCCTTGATAGCCATTCTGCAATTGCAAAGCTTTCCAGCCAATACGATTGAGGATATGGGTGAAGGCACCACTGCGCTCACCACCCCGCCAGCAATAAATTAAAGGACGCCATTCTCTTGGAAAGTCGATGAGAGAGTGTTCTAAATGATTGGCAATATTGCGGGAGACATAGGCAGCACCTAATTTCTTTGCAGCAAAAGGTGATACTTGCTTATACAAGGTGCCGATCTCAATGCGCTCATCATTACTTAAGACCGGAAGATTAATAGCGCCAGGAATATGATCCAAAGCAAATTCAGCTGGAGACCTGACATCAATAATGGCATCAAACTGATTTAAAGATGACGCCAGCTTTTCAGTGCTAAAAATATGTGGATTGCTGGGTTGCAAACAATATCCTATCGTAGCTTACTGATGACATCATCAGGCCAAGGCGAGGATTTACCGGACTTTAGATCAACCCACACCATGGTTGCTCCACCGACTGCAGCCATCCTGTCAGGGTCCGTAGTTAAAGCCATCGTAGTAAAGACATCCAAACTGGAACGACCGATATTTCCGATATAGGTTTTTAAAATCAAATCGCCTGGGTAGGAAAGCTGTTGATAGAAGTTGCAAAAGCCATTCATCATCAGCATAGACTCGTCACCAGGCGCGACGTTGTAACCAAGAGAAGTAATCCACTCTACCCTAGCCTGTTCCATGTAACGAAAGTACACCGTGTTGTTGACATGGCCATATGCATCCATATCGCCCCAACGAATCGGCATATTCATCTCATGAACAAACTTTTTCTCCTCTGGGATCTCTATGCGCATGAATTCTCGCTGGCAATCAAAGATGAATCAACGAACTTGTAGCGCCATTTGGTACAAATTCGTAGAGCGAGCACCAGAACGGCAAAAAGCCAATATGGGGCCAGGCATTGTTTTGAGTAAACGCGCCATTTCAATAACTTGATCCTGCGTAAACGCACCTGGGATGACGGGCAAAAAAGCATAGTTCAAGCCTAAAGCTTCAGCTTGAGCTTGAATTTGAGCATTC
>NZ_NCFJ01000666.1:0-1207 GCF_002281105.1 Polynucleobacter sp. 35-46-11 | reverse complement strand
GTGATTAGATCGCCATCATTTCAAAGTCTTCTTTACGTGCACCGCACTCAGGACAAGTCCAGTTCATAGGAACGTCTTTCCAAAGGGTGCCTGGTGAAATACCCTCTTCCGGTAGGCCAGCAGCTTCGTCATAAACCCAACCGCAAATTAAACACATGTATGTTTTAAATTCCATCGCTGTCTTCCTTGTAGATATTTTTTATTTTAAATCCACTGCAGCATCGCGTTTTTGATGCATCTCAAACTTAAACAACCTGCACTCCAGAGGGCCGTTAAATAAAGGAGTGCGCTTAGATTCCTTGATACGCAACTGTCCTGGCAGCGCCATATCTGCCGTTAGCACAAAGACATTCCAACCACCAAAAGCATCCTTGAGATGTTGGCCGAACTGTCTTAAGAACTCAACAAATTTTGGATCTTGCTCTTCCTGAGCTTGCAACTTTTTGAGAGACTCGCGGCTCGAACGTTTAGCGCTCTGACGACCTGTTTCCAAATTAAAGGCGTAGCGATCTTCTGGCTCTTCAGCTTGCTCATAGGAGTCACGCTCCATGTCACCGCCTGCAGCACGATCCTGACCTCGCCCACCTTTGATGACTAAGCGCTCACCATAAGGCGGATTCAAGAGCATGACACCCTCTTTAACATTCGATGGTGGTTTGCTGGCCAAGGCGTCAATCTGGCGAGTCACTGGTAAGCCAGGTAACTGCGCACGCTGCCAATTACCTTTAAACATTGCCACTAGGCGCTCATTAATATCACCGCCGCTAATGCCTAAAGATTCTGAATCCGGGAACTGCTTACGCTTTTCCATCATCTCTGCGTGTGCAGCGTCTTTCAGAGAGATCCAGCGCTTTTGTTCAGCAGTCTCGTTAAAAGGCTTGAGTCTTTGAAAACCAAAGCCATGGGCTGAAGTCACCAATGGACGATAGGCCAAGCGACTTGGCTTTGCATCATCGCCATACATACCCGCCCGAATGGCTCCTGGCGGAATAGCCAAAGCCATTTGTGCAGCTTCAATTAAAAAGGTGCCACTACCGCACATCGGATCAAATAAAGTTTGAGAGGGTTTCCAGCCAGTAATTGACAGAATACCTGCTGCAAGATTTTCTTTTAAAGGAGCGTCACCTTTTTCATCGTGCCAGCCACGTTTAAATAAGGCCTCACCAGAAGTATCTAAATAGATAGTGGCATGTGTTGCCGTCAAATG
>NZ_NCFJ01000665.1:0-1207 GCF_002281105.1 Polynucleobacter sp. 35-46-11 | reverse complement strand
TGATCTTGGCAAACTTGAAGATCACATCTTCCAAGGCAACATTTAGCAAGTTGCTCGTGTCAGACGCTGTTTCAATCGTCTCTTTTAAGTTAAGAAGCTCAAGGTGATTGCTAGTTTCGCGATAAAGCTGGTTGAGCTTCTTGAAATCCAGCTGTTGGAGTAATGAATACTCTCCCTGCAAACGAATCAAGTTGTAGAGATTGCGGGCATCAGCAAGTGCATTCTTGAGAGCTAATATCGTTGTGCGATCTTGAATTTGACTAATCTGGCGAGAGAATTCCTCTGCATTTTGGATGTCAAAACTAAACAGAACATCTTTGATAGCTTCAATCTCTTGCGTGACCTCTTCAGATGATTTGAACAGGTTAGAATAGTGCTCAACTTCGTCACCAAGTTCTGACTGCAACTCGTCGAAGTAGTCCTTATTGGTCTTGTCAAACTCCTTCCGGATATCCGCAAAGTCAACTACATACCCATAGCGAAAATCCCCGTAAGTTCGGTTCACACGGGTAAGAGCTTGTAGTAGGTTATGCGCTTTAATGATTCGTCCAAGATAGAGCTTTTTCAAACGTTTGGCATCAAATCCAGTCAAAAGCATGTTGTAGACGAACAAGAAATCAATCTTGCCAGCCTTAAAATCTTCTACCCACTGTTTGCGTTCATCTTTGCTGCCAATATCATGCAGAATTAGCGCGGCAGTTTTTACACGATTCTTCTCTGCTGCTTGTGCTGCGTAGCCTTCAGGCTCAGCGCTGCTGGAGCTTGTTTTATCTGCGTAAACTGCATTAAAGATTTTATGCATCTCTTTAGCTTGATCTGCGCTATCGCAAATTACCATGCCGCCTATGCTAGAGTCGCCAAGTGCAGTTCTGCTTTTCTCAAAATCACGCACAATATAGTCAAGCATCGGCTCTACAAACTTCGGATGTGAGTAGATTTGCTTACGATCAATATCACCTTGTTGTAGCTGAACTGCCGCAAGAGCTTCCTGCAATGAAATCTTGTAATTAGTAGCGATTTCCTCGCGAATTAGGCGAAGGGTGTAACCATCTGCGATTGAGGCGTTGTAGTAATACTTGTGGATGTAATCTCCAAACAATGCCCTAGAGTTGTAGTCATCGCCAAGCAGAGGCGTACCAGTCAACCCAATCTTGATTGCGTTTCTATCGGACTGACTTAGATTAGCCAGGAAGCTGCCTTGCGGGTT
>NZ_NCFJ01000003.1:0-43538 GCF_002281105.1 Polynucleobacter sp. 35-46-11 | reverse complement strand
CTCCTGTAGCGCTCACGGTGGCAAAGCCTGGGATCACTCCGCCATGGTGAGGGCGCTTGAAAAGATGGCGAACTTTGAAATTGGGCAGAAGGGTTAAGGGCTTATCACTCTCATCATAGGTATGCCCAGCTTGCATCATATTTTTCCTGAGATTGCCGCCCCTATTGTGAAGAGGTGTAGCAACCAAGAGCAATTCAACATTGAGGTAGATTTGTTGAATGGAATGTTGGGTGACGTCATTCGAATTCAGGAGGGTGACGGTATTCATGCTGTAGTTGAGGATCTTAGGAGATATTCAAAAGAGCTGTATTCAGAATCTCCGGAAAACTCTAAAGAAAACTTATTGAATGTTTTAAGGGGTCTATCCTCAGACGATATCAATACGGTATTACGTGCTTTAGCTTATTACAGCCACTTAGAAAATTTAGCTGAGGACCGCTACTTTGCCCGTCAGCTTGAGTTGGAAGACAGAATGGGTGAGTTTCAGAATGGAAGCATCAAACTCACCATTGATCGATTGCATTCAGCAGGCATTGATGATGAGGCGATAGTCAAATCCTTAAACGAGAGTTTTATTTCACCGATTTTGACGGCACACCCTACAGAGGTTCAGAGAAAAAGCATCTTGGATGCAGAGCGTTGTATTGCGCAATTGTTATCCGATCGCGAGCAGATTCAACTAGAGGCCCTATATGCTGGAGTCGACAGAGATTTTCTATTAGAGGAGCAGTTAGAGGCGAATGCCCTAAAAATTCAATCTCGAATTATTCAAATATGGCATACCCGGTTATTGCGCCGATCTACTTTGACGGTTGCCGATGAAATTGAGAATGTACTTTCGTATTACGAATTTACATTCTTAACTGAAATTCCAAAAATATATGCGCAGCTTGAACAATTGCTGAAAAAAGAGTTGCCTTCATCATTTTTGAGAATGGGTCAATGGATTGGTGGCGACCGAGATGGCAACCCTAATGTAGATGCTCGCAGTTTGGAATACGCAATGCGAAGCCATGGGAAGCTTATTTTTCAGCATTACCTTAAGGGAATTCAGTTTTTAACTAGGGAGCTATCTTTATCCGAGTTTTTAGTTGCTACGACCCCAGAGTTAAAGGCATTGGCAGAAAAATCATCCGATGGAAATGCTCATAGAGTTAATGAGCCATATCGCAAGGTTTTGGTTGGAATGCATCTTCGCCTTAGTGAAACCTTGCGTTACTTAATGGGTGGTGGCGATGATGAACGTAATAGTGCCGCAACAATTCGGTATATGACTCCTTCAGAGTTCATTGGTGATTTAGACGTGATTGCA
Organism: Polynucleobacter sp. 35-46-11; assembly: GCF_002281105.1. Taxonomy (NCBI): domain Bacteria; kingdom Pseudomonadati; phylum Pseudomonadota; class Betaproteobacteria; order Burkholderiales; family Burkholderiaceae; genus Polynucleobacter; species Polynucleobacter sp. 35-46-11. The sequence continues at coordinate 42,226 of NZ_NCFJ01000003.1, read as the reverse complement.
AATTCACTTAAAGCATTCGCACCAAAAGCTCTGAATGATCTGCGCCTTACTTCGCTCATTCGGTCCGTTAAGGTATTCGGTTTTCACCTGGCAACCGTCGACTTGCGCCAGAGCTCAGATAAGCATGAGGAAGTCATTTCTGAGTTACTCAAGGCCGCTGAAATTGAACAAGATTATTTAAGCTTAGAGGAAGAGCAAAGGCAATCGATTCTAGTGGCAGCCCTAAATGATGCTCGCATGCTTAGGGTGCCTAACTTCCCATACAGTGAGCTCACTCAAGCAGAGCTGGAGATTTTTTCAGTCGCCAAGACCTTGAGAGAGCTCTATGGTGAGGAGGCCATTCGGCACTACATCATTAGTCATACTGAAACCGTTAGCGATCTTCTGGAAGTTTTGTTGTTGCAGAAAGAGAGTGGACTACTCAGCGGCACCCTAAAAAATTCTGCTCAGTGCCAACTTATTGTCTCTCCATTATTCGAGACTATCAAAGATTTACGAAACTCAAGTCAAATTATTCAAGACTTTTATGCCATTCCAGGCGTCTTGGAAATGATTAAGCGATCTGGTGCCGAGCAGGACATTGTTCTTGGCTATTCGGATAGCAACAAGGATGGAGGAATTTTTACCAGCAATTGGGAGCTTTACCGTGCTGAGCTCGCCTTGTCCGCAGTATTTAAGGATGGCGTTGGTCGGGGGATCCGACTCAGAATGGCTCATGGTAGAGGGGGCACTGTTGGACGTGGTGGTGGCCCAAGCTATGACGCTATTCTGGCTCAGCCTCAAGGTTCAGTTCAAGGTCAAATTCGCCTCACGGAGCAAGGCGAGGTTATTGGCTCAAAGTATTCCAACCCAAAGATAGGAAAACGAAATTTAGAGGTATTGCTATCGGCAACCCTGGAAGCTAGTTTGCTTTCTGAGGTGAGTCTATTACCGGTCGAGTTTCTAGATACGGCAAGTCTGCTATCAGAAAACAGCATGCGCGCATACCAGAGTCTAGTGTATGAAACGCCAGGTTTCGCAGAGTATTTTTTTACCGCCACCCCAATTCAAGAGATTGCCAAATTAAATCTTGGCTCAAGACCATCCTCTCGGAAGATAGGTATGAAGATTGATGATCTACGCGCAATTCCTTGGGGATTTAGTTGGGCTCAATGTCGCCTAACTTTGCCGGGCTGGTTCGGCTTGGGTTCTGCTATTGAGGCCTTAACTGAGAAGGCTGCAGACGGTAAGGCTGGTGAAACTATTTTACTGTTAAGGAGAATGTATGCAGAGTGGCCTTTTTTTACAACGTTGATCTCGAATATTGATATGGCTTTATCAAAAAGTGATCTGTCGATAGCGGATGCATATGGTGAGCTGGTCTTGGATCAAACAATACGACAAGAAATATTCTCAAGAATTCAGGCGGAGTGGCATAAAACAACCGCTGCTATAGAGTTAATTACAGGAAATAAAAAACGTTTGGCTAACGCGCCAGAGTTAGCAGAATCTATTCAGCGTCGCATGCCCTATATCTATCCGTTACATCATCTTCAAATTGAGTTAATTAAAAGTTGTCGTGAGGGCGATAACAATGAAGCTGCACAAAGAGGTATCCACATTTCTATTAATGGCATAGCTGCCGGACTACGCAATACGGGGTAAATATGAAAACTGAATTACAACAAGATCGCAATATTAATTTCTTAAAAGATATGTTTGATGTCGCCATTGAGGCCGCTAAACCAAACTTTGTAGCCTTAAGAGATTCTTTCCCGATTCCGCCAAAGGGAAGATTAATTGTGATTGGCGCAGGCAAGGCTTCAGGTTTAATGGCCAAGTCTTTTGAGGATGCTGCTAACCTATATTGGCGTCCAGAAGACTTTGTCAAAATTGAAGGTAGGGTGATAACGCGATATGGGCATGGAATTGCCTGCGAAAGAATTCAGGTTGTCGAGGCCGCCCATCCAGTGCCTGATGATGCAGGTGATAAGGAGGTACATGCCATGCTGAGTATGTTGTCTGATATTAAGCCAGATGATCACGTGATCTGCTTATTTTCTGGCGGGGGATCAGCTCTGATGCCTCTACCTGCAGATGGCATATCTTTAAATGACAAGAGGGATATTAACCGCCAACTATTGGCTTCAGGCGCAAATATTCATGAGATGAATTGTGTTCGAAAGCATTTATCTAAAGTTAAAGGTGGAAGATTGTTAGAGCTCTGCAAAGAAGCGAGGGTCACAACCTATCTTGTGTCCGATATTCCTGGGGATGATCCTGGAATTATTGCTAGTGGCCCAACTTTGCCGGATGCAACGACCTGCCAGAACGCATTAGAAATTATTGAGCGATACCAGATTACTATTTCAGACTCCATTAGAGAAAAATTACTCAACGGCGACTTGGAGACATTAAAGCCTTCCAATCAAATTTTCGCGCAATCGGCTCCTCCCATCGTCATGTCTTCGTCAAGTGATTTACTTAAGGCAGCTCAAGCTTATTCTCAGCTGAAAGGCATCAAGGCAATCATATTGTCCGATTCTCTAGAGGGCGAAGCAAAAGAAGTTGGTGAAACTATTGGTCAAATTGCAATGCAGATGTCAAAGTTGAAAAATGGACACACTGGGCCAATGTTATTGCTCAGTGGTGGAGAGACTACTGTCACTGGTTGCTCTTCAGGTCGTGGAGGAAGAAATACAGAATTTTTACTCAGTTTTGCTAATACGATTAAAGGGAAAAAGGGAATTTATGCCCTCTCTGCGGATAGTGACGGCATTGACGGGTCCGAGATTAGTGCAGGAGCAATTTATGGGCCCGATACTGCCAGACAAGCTAAATCTGCACGCCTCTCGCTGCTTGATGCTTTAAGACAACATAATTCAGCAGAGTTCTTTGAAAAAATTGGATCATTAATAGTGTCAGGACCCACCAGAACAAATGTGAATGACTTTCGCGAGGTATTGCTAACCTAATTTGAGGTACTAAGCATCTTGACCCTTATCATGGGGCATGATTCATTTATCTTGCGCCCCTAATTTTTCTGCTGTCATGGTGGACCGCTAATGACGGCTATTGGCACACCCAGCTTACATGCTTTGAAGATTGGTCTATCCAAGTTAAAGGAAAAGTTTGACGGTACACAAGGCGAGCCTTATATCGTCGAAAGTAATAAGTTCAAAGCACTCTATTTTGATAGCGAGTCCACACAAAGCCTGATGGATATTCAGGCCCCCATTCGGTTGGTGGTGAGCTATACCGAAACCATGATGGGTTTTCTACTTTTTCATCCCAATCCTAAAAGTATTGCCATGATTGGTTTAGGTGGAGGCTCACTTGCTAAGTATTGCCATCATTACTTGCCAGAATCATCTATTTTGGTTTTGGAAAATAATCCTAAAGTAATTGCACTTAAGGATAAGTTCCATGTTCCAGAAAATGGAATCCACTTTAAGGTGCTGGAAGCAGATGGCGCAGCTTATTTACGAGGTACTGAGGAAACATTTGATGTATTGCTGGTAGATGGTTATACCAAGCTAGGGCAGGCGGCTCAACTTTGTAGCGAAGATTTTTATGCTAGTTGCCTGGCATGCTTAAAGCCAGACGGTCTTTTGCTGATTAACTTTTCTGGTGCAGCGGGACTGAATCAGATTTATCAAGAGCGAATCGATCGAGTATTTGCTTACCCATCCGTGTTGGTGGTGGAAGATGATCGAATGAATCAAATTCTATTTGTGAGCAATGATTCGGTTCTCAATATCCCTGCCGAGGACCTTCTGAGGCGATCTACAGTCTTAAGCAAAAACCATGATATTCATTTGGCGAGAACCGCTCAAAACTTTTTGGCACAGCGAAAGATGGATGCACGCTAGCTAAGGGTAAAGTTTTTGATGTATATCAAGTACACTTTGCCCATAGGTTTCAAAATATTAATGTTATTTGATTATTTTTAATAAAGTGAGCCCCCATGAAACTTGAATTCGTTGGCCCTGCAGCCATTTTAGAAAATGGTGACGTCTCTTATCCAGCAATCCTAGATGGCAAAGCTCTTCAATGTAGCTTTAGTTATGAAGCACTTCAGGATTTGGATCCAGATGGCGTTGAAACAAATGCCATGCAATTGTTTAAAACGCATCAATTAAAGCTCCTTTCGATTGCTGAGCAAAAGATTTTGAACGGCCATGCTGTAGATGGTTCTGTGCACTTATTTAGCCATGATCTTATTTTGGATTAGTCATTTTTATTGTTTTTTACTACCCCGTTTTTTAATTAGAAAGAGAAAATATGTCATTTAATCACTCAGTAATTTGGATTGACCATCAAGAAGCGCATGTTATTTATTTCAACCCCACTGCAAGTGAGAGCGAAGTGATTAAGACAAGGTCTACCCATAAAAATATTCATCATAAAAGCGGGAATGTAAGTGGTGCCCATGCTGGACCAGATGAACATTATTTGCATGAAGTGATTCAAGCTGTCAAAGAATCCAAGGAGATTTTGATTGTTGGTCCAGGCTCAGCCAAATTAGAGCTGATGAAACATGCCACAAAACATGATCATTTGACGGCTGAAAAAGTAGTCGGCATTGAAACTGTGGATCATCCTACCGATGGACAGCTGCTCGCTTACGCAAAAAAATACTTTGCCAGAGTGGACGTCTTGAAAGGCGATACCGTTATCACTGGCTGATGAGAAATCCCCTTGAAAATGAGGGATAATTTCTTCTATGTTACTTATTACTGCCTTTGTGATTAATGGATCATTAGCTCTTGTGGCGATATTGATGCACTACGAGGCACTTTTTCAATTAGACAAAATCTTGCCTAAGGTGGCGCATATTGCCCCACGCTTTAGGGTTCTGATTGGAGTTGGTGCTATTTTTATGGCGCATGTTCTAGAGATTTGGCTTTTTGCCTTGGGTTACTTTTTTACCTTGCAGTTCCCCGTCATGGGTGGACTTGTTGGTGAGCTTTCAGGTCATGGCATCTTGCTAGACTGTGCCTATCTGTCTTTTGTCACGTTTACTACTTTAGGCTACGGTGAGATTGTGGCTCAGGGCTACTTGAGATACTTAACTGGAGTTGAAGCGCTTACTGGCTTCATCTTAATTACCTGGTCTGCCTCATTTCTATTTATTGAGATGCAGAAATACTGGACTGCTTACAAATCTAATCAGTATTAAGTAATGCTAATAAGTATTGTTTAGTAATTAAAACTCTTTCATGAGTCGGATAGCAAGTAAGCGCGTTTGAACAAAACCGTTTTTGATTTCCGTATCTCGACCATACTGCAAAGAGATTCTGCCAATTGGTGTGTGGGCTTGCCCGCTTAATAAGAATCTTTGTGTATTGGCAACGTTATTTTGATAGTTGTTATTAATTGATGTTGTGCCACCAGTTACGTAAAAGTAAGAGGCTGCCACGGTAAAGATCTCATTGATGCGATAAATTGGGCCAAGTTGCGTAGTGGTCAGGGGCTTTTGATTGAGTGATACATTGATTAACGAATTACAGGTGGCTGCACATTGACTATTGCCGCCAAACCACATAGTGTCTACCGCAATCATGCCATCCACATTGGAAGTGATCGGCGTTTGAAAGCCCATCTGTAGGTCCGTGCGAAAGCGATTCTCACCAACATTAAAGGCACGCTGACTGGAATAACTGCCAGTGGGACTAATAAGGTATCCTGCTAGGCCAAGGTAGGTTCTGATGGCTCTGTTGTGATACGGCCATATCGCTGTTGCAATAGTGAGATCACCAACCCCAGTATTTCCTGCTTGGCTTGCTAGTGAGCCCCCTGGTTGAATGGAGCCATAGGGTAGTTGAATAAAGCTGACCGCTGGCAGGCTGCCGAGATCATATGTTCTGGTGCCGCGAAAAATCGCACTCTGGGTATCAATAACGGCGCCACTTGAGGCAACACTTCCGTTTCTGTATAGCGTGTTGTTCTCGGTGTTCAGGTAACTCACTGTGACGTAATTTTTATTGGGTAGAGGGGCAACAATATCGTTTGGTTGCAAATCGATTGCCCACGTCATGAATGGTGTGAAAAAAGTAATTAAGAGAACGAAGAATCGAGCGTGATACATAGAGCTCGTATTTTATCTAGACCTGGATATAAAGGCGATGACTTTGGTGGGTATTTAGGATCATCGTGTGCCTTAATAGCTCTGTAAACCATATAAAATATGAAATTCATATCTATTCATTTAGGCTTGTATGCTATTGGTTTCAAGGTTATTGGTCGTCTTTTGTGCGCTCATTCTGGTCGGCTGTCAGTCTACTGGAGGTAAAGGGAAGCCTTTAACGGCCCAAGAAATCCTTCAGAAACGACAAGCTACGCTGACGATGTCTAAGACAGGTTTGGCTGCTTTGATCAAGCAAAATCCAGCTTTGAAAAAAGAGATCGAGGCTGCTCCGGGCTATGCTGTCTTCAATACGACCAACGTCAACGTTGTATTGCTAGTTCTTGCTAGAGGTGAGGGCGTGCTCTTCGATAAGCGTCGCCCCGAACCAGTATTTATGGAGGAAATGAAAACGGGCGAGGGGGTTGGCGCAGGTTATCAGGAGCAATACCAAGTAATTGCCTTTAAAAATACCGATGCCATTGATCAGTTTTTATTAACTTCTATTGATGGGCAGCGCGGTGGCATGGATGTTGATGCCAATTTCTCTGCGGGTTCTGGCGGAATTGTGCGCTCATTTAATCCCTATATTTCAATCTACACAGTGGGTTTATCTGGCTACGACCTGCAGGCGAACTATGGCGGCACGCTATATTTGGTAGACAAGCAGCTTAATGATGCAAAAACTCTGAATACTCTGCCAGCAAAGAAAAATTGATTTAAGAAAATTGTTGTTGGTATCGAAGTGAAGTTTGAATGGTTTGAAAATGAATATCCACGGTTGATTGAATTTCTTTGCCATAGCCGCCAGCCATGCTAAATGCAATTGGGATTTGGCGATCTAAGCCGTACTGAAAAACACATTCATCTCGCCTACGCATTCCCTCTTTGCTTACACTGAGTTTTCCCAGTCGATCTCCTTCATGTGGATCAGCGCCAGCTAGATAAATAATGAAATCAGGCTTGAATCTATCGAGCATTTCTAAGCCTTGATTCACAGCATTTAGGTAATCGTCATCCTCGCATCCATTGGGTAGTCCAATATCAAAATCACTTTGTTCTTTGGTGAATGGGAAATTATTTTCACCATGGATGGAGAGGGTAAATATTGAAGAATCGTTTTGCAAAATAGCTGCAGTGCCATTACCTTGGTGCACATCTAAATCCACAATGGCTACATTGAGTTTTGGATAAATTTCTTTTTGCAATACCCTTGCTGCAATTGCTGAATCATTAAACACGCAGAAGCCGCTACCCATATTGCGATAGGCGTGGTGTGTACCACCTGCAAGATTTGCTGCTAAGCCTTCATTTAAGGCGGCTTTGGAGGCTGCGATAGTAGCGCCAGCCGAGCGCCTAGAGCGCTCCACCATGAGCTCACTCCAAGGAAAGCCAATCTGCTGTTGCTCTTTTGGACTAAGGCTTCCTGAAATGACTTTGATTAGATAGTGGGGGTCATGGGCATAGAGAATCTGCGTATCCGAAGCAGCTGGTGCCTCCACAAGCTCGACTCCCTCTAGACTGTTGACGAGGTCTCGTAACTGATTGTACTTTTCCATCGGAAAGCGATGCCCCGGTGGAAGTGGTAAAACATAGTGGTCGGTATAAAAAGCTTTCAAGGGCTGTCTCAAGCATGTGGTATGCATGTGAGTCTATTCGTTTTTCTAAAGGTAGGTATGTCTCGATCTGAAAAAGTAGGTTTTAAGGGTAATAAATCTTTTTTGCCCAGCAAGACTTGCCTCGTCTGTGGCAAAGAGATGACCTGGCGTAAGTCTTGGGCTAAAAATTGGGATGAGGTCAAATATTGCTCTGATGCCTGCCGCTCGAAAAAATCTGGCAGCAAGACTTAGCGTAATCTATGAGTACATTGATTTACTGGTTTCGCAATGATTTGCGTTTAGCGGATAACCCGGCATTTACACAAGCTTGCTTAAATGCGGACCATCTTTTGCCGGTTTACATCCATGACTTAAAAGAGCAGGAAACAGTCTATGGCTTCAAGCGACAAGGGACTCATCAGCAGGCTTTCTTAAGGGCATCCTTGGATGACTTAGGGTCTCAGTTACGAGCACAGGGCTCAGACTTGCTGGAGTTTTCTGGTAGGTCAGCAGAAGTATTGCTGGGACTATTTCAAGTTTATGCTGCCGATGTAATCTACTGCGAACAAATCGAAGCGCCTGAAGAAATTGAGCAAGTGCGAATTTTGCAGAAGCAGGGTGTTGATGTTCAAGAGTTCTGGCAATCTAGCATGCTGGATCCCCAGACCTTCCCATTTGAGCTGGAAAAAATGCCTGATGTATTTACTGCATTTCGTCGTGAGGTTGAGAGGGCGCAATTGAAGTTTGCTAAGCCAATAGATGCTCCCCAGCGTATTCCTGAGCTGGCCTCAAGTTTGACTCAAAGCACAAGCCAGGGAATTTCTACCTCTTCATCATTCACTCACCCCTATTTACTAGGGGGATCCTGTCATGCGCAGGCCCACCTCGAGCAATATCTTGAGCGGCGTTTGCCTGATAGTTATAAGGAGACTCGTAATCAACTCATTGGAATGGATTACTCCAGTAAGTTTTCGGCATGGCTTGCCTTGGGCTGCCTCTCAGCGCGCGATATAGCAGCGCAATTAAGTGACTATGAGGATCGTTATGGCGCTAATGATGGTACTTATTGGCTTTGGTTTGAATTGCTATGGCGTGACTATTTCCGCTTTCTTCACTTTAAGTACGGTCAGAAGTTGTATTGGGCAGGTGGCTTAACAGGCGTGCCTGTAAAGCCATCCTATGCTACGAGCTTTGAGCAATGGCGTACCGGTAATACGGGCGCTGAACTAGTGGATGCAGGTATGCGCGAATTACATCAAAGCGGTTATCTCTCCAATCGGATGCGTCAGATTGTGGCAAGTTACTGGATATACGATATGCAGGGTGACTGGCGTGCTGGCGCAGCCTGGTTTGAATCCCAGTTAATAGATTATGACGTTTACAGTAATCAGGGTAATTGGCTGTATATCGCTGGACGCGGCACTGACCCTAGGGGAGGTAGACCCTTCAATGTGGCCAAGCAAACTCAAGACCACGATTCTCAGAGAATCTACCGCAAGCGTTGGCTCTCGTCTTAACAGGGTTTTATAACTGTTCCACAGCTGCGTATTGCTCTAGGACTTCTAGAGAGACTTTCTCCAAAGCTTTGATGTGGGTGCTTTCTAGCTTAATCATCGGCGCACAGTTGGCTTCTAGAGCTTCGATCCAGCGATTGAGACAGAGGCACCATTGATCACCTGCAATCAGCCCTGGAAACTGGTACTCCGGCCTTGGGGTAATCAGATCATTGCCGCGCTTAAGGCTAAATTGCAAAAAGTCATTGCTGACAATCGCACAAACCAAATGACTGCCTAGATCTTGTTCATTGGTTTTGCAGCAACCATCTCTAAAAAATCCTGTCAAAGGATCAAAGGAGCAGGGAACCAGTGGCTGGCCTAAAACATTTAGAGGTAATTCAGTCGACATGGATGCTCTTTAAGTAGTGATGAAGGGATGGATGAATGAAGTTATAGGCTGGTGGGACTGCGGTAGAGCTTGTGAGACACGGCTTGACCCGAGGAATTGACTTTGACTAAGACCATATCACCTGAGTTAACAACCTCGCCAACATAGGATTGAATGTTGACATGGTGGGTCACCATAATGATTGGTGCTTTTGGGTATTGAATACGCTCAGCCTGAATCAACTTTGCTAGATCTTCAGTCTGTTTTTTAGCCTGACTCATATCATCAAAGAAAGACCCAAGTGCCACCTCCTTTTTAACTGTACCCTTATTGAGAAGGGTTGCAGTGTCAACACAACGACACCAAGGGCTGCTGTAGACCTGTGCCTTAGAAATGCCTTGCTTTGATAGCCAATCTCCAGTGGCCTGAGATTGTTTCCTGCCACGCTCGCCTAGATTGCGTTGTGTAGAACATTGGCTTTGCTGGTAACCCTGAGGATCGCCATACCCAGGCGCATCAGCATGACGCATGAGTAAAACATGTTGACCATCTTGCATCGCGTTAGCGAACTCAGTTTGAGCGAGGGTAGTAGTTTGCACTCCGGCAAGCATGAGTAGCACAAGAAAAATATGGGAAAAATAGGTCATCTTGTGTTGTTAGCTACCAAGGTAGTCTTTCGCCAGAGTAAGTGATGAAGCTCCCTGAATCTTCTTTATTCAGGGAGAGAAGAACATTCAAAATATCGTTAGCAGCATCTAAGGGAGGTCGGCCAATTTGCTCACCCTTAAACGGTTTTGATAAGCGAGAGTTCACAGTCCCTGGATGGAGTGCCACCAGCGCGGTGTTTGGTTTGGTTCTGGAGAATTCAATTGATGCTGTCTTGATCAACATATTGAGTGCTGCCTTAGAGGCACGATAGCTATACCACCCGCCGAGGCGATTATCTTCAATGCTCCCGACCTTGGCGGAGAGTGTAGCCATGACGGATTGATTAGGATCCAGTAACTTAGAAAAGTACTTAATTGTTAATCCTGGACCGATGGCATTAATTTGCATCAACATCTGCAATTGCTCAGCATTGAGATCATCCAGTTTCTTTTCTGGCATCCAATCGCTAGAGTGCAATATCCCAGTGGTGTTAATGATTAACTGAAATGGCGCCTCTCCAGCTAGAGCCTTGGCTGCACGCTCAATCGTGCTGAGGTCTTGATAGTCAATTGGGCTGATAGAGTTTCGATGAATGCCAATGGCTGCCGAGCATGCTGGATCGCTATTCAGTAGCTCGAGAAAGGCCGACCCAATGGTTCCTGAGGAGCCAATGACAAGTGCGCGGAAGGGTATGGGGATTAATGGCATCAATAAAGGGGGTGAATGGAGTCTCAGCCAGTTTATTGAATAAGTCTTAAACTTGCTTGATGACAACGCGCCTACCCCAAACGCTATCAGAAGCTGATCTCTCGAGATTAATTGAGATGGCTTGGGAAGATCGCACACCTTTTGATGCTATTGAGGCTACTTTTGGGTACTCCGAGCCTCAAGTGATTGCTTTGATGAGAAAGCAACTTAAGCGTAACTCATTTGAATTGTGGCGTAAACGGGTAACGGGCAGGGCAACCAAGCACGTCGCTCTGCGTAGTAAGTTGGTCACTCGCGCTTACTGTGCAACTCAGTACAAGCAAAAATCAGCACCATGAAAAAGCTCACCATGTTTTATGATGGCCTTTGCCCTTTATGTCAGGCTGAGATTCAATTTCTGTCTGGGCGTAATCAAGCGGGCTTTCTGAGCTTTGTAGACATTAATTCAGATCAATATTCTCCTGAGAGTGTAGGTGTTTCCTGCAATCAAGCGCTGGCCTCTATGTGTGCGCAATACGATGATGGTGAGATGATTCAAGGTGTTGAAGTATTTTCCGCGGCCTATAGTCGCGCCAATCTACCTAAGCTTGCATGGCTTTTTTCTAGGCCTGCACTTATACCTGTTTGGAATGTGGGTTATCGATTCTTTGCAAAGCATCGCCATGCGATTTCAGCGCTACTAGGGCCGTTTGCTTTGCGACTCGTGAATAACAAAGGATAAGTTATGAAGCTCCCGCGTACCTTATTAATTGGTTTGGCTCTTAATATAACCACCCCAATGAGTTTTGCTAAGGAGCCTCCGCATATTAAAACCATGATGGGTCAAACTCAGTTGCAGGGGTTAGGCAGACTGAACTTTTGGGGATTTCATGTTTACGATGCGAATCTGTATCGTGGTGCAACTAAGGATTCTCAAGAGTTTGCTCTTGAGCTAAAGTACCAAAGATCATTCTCAGGCGAAGCAATTGCTAACCGCACGGCTGAAGAGATGAAAAACTTAGGTACAAGTGATGCTCAAGCAGCATCTTGGGGTAAAGAGTTGGCAGCTATTCTTCCCAATGTAGAGCCTGGCCAGACTATTGCTGCTGTTTATATCCCGAGGCAGGGAACCAGTTTCTTTTACGAGGGTAAAAAAATATCCCAGATCCAGGGCGCTGATTTTGCAAAAGCCTTTTTTGGTATTTGGCTAGATTCAAAAACGACTGCACCCAAACTCAGAACAGAATTGTTAGGACAGGGCTGTCCACCACCACTCATTTCAGGAGCATGTTAAATGCGTAAAACTTATATCGCTGCAAAATCGATGGCCCTAGTTTTTGTAGTCACGGGTCTATTTGCTTGCTCATCACCTTCTGTAACGCAGTACGCTAACGAGAAACCAAGCCTAGACCTCAGTGAGTACTTCAATGGCACGATAGATGCCTATGGAATTTTTACCGACCGCAGTGGCGAGGTGAAAAAACGATTTACCGTGCTCTTAGTTGCGCAGTGGAAGGTCATCGACGGTAAAAAAGTCGGCACCCTCGATGAGAGTTTTGAATACTCTGATGGCACTAAGCAAAAGCGTATTTGGACTCTGACTGAAACTGCCCCTGGTAAATATATTGGTAAGGCAGATGATGTGGTGGGTGAGGCGCTAGGAGAATCAGCTGGGAATGCCCTCAATTGGGCTTACACCTTGGCCTTGCCTGTAGATGGCACGATCTATCATGTGCAATTTAATGACTGGATGTACTTGGTGACACCTAAAGTCATGCTGAATAAAGCCAAAATGAGCAAATTCGGAATTGATTTGGGCGAAGTGACCCTCAGTTTTTATAAGCGCTAATTGATGATGCACTTCCCCTTCTTATTTATTTGTCGGCAAGGAAGATCAGTTTGAAAAAGCTCATACTGATTTTGGGTGATCAACTAGATATAGATAGCGCCGCCTTAAAAGATTTCAACCCCAAGACAGATGAAGTGCTGATGGTGGAGTCTGCCAATGAGGCGCAACATGTTTGGTCTCATAAAGCAAAGATTGCTTTATTTTTATCGGCCATGCGGCACTTTGCCGAGTATCTTAAGGCCCAAGGATTTCCTCTTGCCTATATTGAGCATTCTCCCAAGAGCATTTCGGAAGAGCTCAAAACCAAAATCATTGACGGAAAATTTACGCACCTCGTGTGTGTGGAGCCAGGGGAGTGGCGACTAAAGCAATCCACTGAGGCTTTGGCTTTGGAGCTCAAAATTGTTCTAGAGGTACGACAGGACACCCATTTTTATTGCGCGCATCCAGAATTTAAAGAATGGGTCGCCAATAAAAAAGAATTACGACTGGAGTACTTCTACAGACTGATGCGCAAAACCCATGGGATCTTGATGGATCAGGACGGTAACCCAGAAGGTGGGCAGTGGAATTTTGATCGAGACAATCGCAAGCCCTTTCCAAAGAAAGGTCCTGGATTAATTCCACCCCCAGAATTATTTTCGCCAGATGAGATTACCAAAGTGGTTCTAGCTGAGGTGGAAGAGCGATACCCAGATCATCCTGGGTCACTGGCGCACTTTCAATGGCCGGTGACTCGCCAGCAAGCACTTCAAGCACTCGAGGGATTTGTTGAGCATCGACTGGCAACTTTCGGTATTTATGAAGACGCGATGTGGACTGATACGCCTTTTGGTTGGCACTCATTGTTATCCAGCTCTCTGAACCTGAAGTTACTTAATCCCAGAGAAGTGATTGATGCTGTTTTGTTTGCCTGGAAAAAGTACGACCTGGAGCTTGCAACTGTTGAGGGATTCATTCGTCAAATCTTAGGGTGGCGAGAATTTGTTCGTGGCATGTATTACCTCGATATGCCTCAAATGGCGTTGGATAATTTTTATGATCACCAGAATCGATTGCCTGCTTGGTATTGGAATGGCAAAACAAAAATGAAATGCATGCAGGAGTCGATAGGGCAAACTCTGCAGTATGGCTATGCTCATCATATTCAGCGCCTCATGGTGACGGGTAACTTTGCCTTGCTCGCAGAAATTCTGCCAAAAGATGTTTGTGATTGGTATCTTGCAATTTATGTTGATGCGATTGAATGGGTGGAGTTACCCAATACAGCTGGAATGGCTTTATTTGCGAGCGGTGGCCGCTTTACCAGTAAGCCCTATATTGCCAGTGGCGCTTATATTAAGAGAATGAGCAACTACTGCGGCTCTTGCCAATATAAGCCTGACATTCGGTTTGGGGAGGGTGCCTGCCCAATGACTAATCTCTATTGGAATTTCTTAATTAAACATCGGACTCAATTTGAGGCAAGCCCACGGACCCGCTTGATGACTGCAAATTTGTCTCGAATTAGCGATCCAGATCAGCAGGCAATCCAGGCGCATGCCAAAGGGCTTTTAGGGGGTTTGAACTCCTTGTAACGGGTTTATCCCGCCCGTAGGGTGCTACGACGCATTTTGTGAATTTGTGTCACACTTTCGCTATATAAATCAGCAGGTTAAATAGCCATGAGAATTGAAGACACCGATCCAGCACGGCATGCCGGTATTGAATATCCTATGGAAGTGGGTGCACCAGTATTTGCGCCGATTAAAGTCCTAGAAGAAAAAGACAAAGCAGTTAACGTCGCTCGCCAAAATGCAAAGCTCGAATACGACCGCATTATGGAGCAGGCTGAAGTGTTAATGAAGCAGGCGCGTTCACTTCAGGCGCGATTAGATGCTACAGAAATGGTCCATAGCGCCAAATTCAGCTTTAACCCTCTGCATGGTAAAACCTACCACTTGTATTTTGATAGTCGCATTGGTACAAATGTGTTGATTCAAAACGGCCCGGATCAGTGGAGTTGCGGTATTCCCGATGCTTGGACTTATTCCATGGCTGTCAAAAAGCTTGGGGATAGTACATGGGCTGTTGTTGAGGAAGATGAGATTGCATCCTCTTCGCTTGCAGTAAGATAATTTTTTACATAAAAATAATAAGGTGACTTGTGACAACTGCTCGAATTGTTAGTCTTTCAGAACTCGGTAGCGCCGATGTGATTCAGTTAATCGATAAAGAGCTGCCAGCTCCAGCAAGGGGCGAAGTACAACTTCGTCAAACTGCAATTGGCTTTAACTTTATTGATGTGTACCAGCGCTCAGGTGTTTACCCCTTGGAATTGCCAACAGGTTTGGGTCACGAGGCAGTTGGCGTGGTCGAGGCCCTTGGTGAAGGTGTCACTCGATTCAAGCTGGGCGATCGCGTGATGTACATGAATGCTGGTATCGGTGCTTATGCTAGTGCGCGCAATGTTGCGGTAGATAAGCTGGTGTCAGTGCCAGACAATGTGTCTGATGAGATTGCCGCCGCCGTGTTCTTCAAGGCAATGACTGCGCAATACTTGATTCAGAAAACGTATAAAGTGAAATCTGGAGACGTCGTGCTGGTTCATGCCGCTGCTGGTGGTGTTGGTCAAATCTTAGCGGGTTGGGCCAAATCATTGGGCGCTTTTGTAGTCGGAACTGTAGGATCTGAAGCTAAGTTTGCTGCAGCTAAAGAAGCGGGATGCGATGCAGTAGTCGATTACTCAAAGCCGAATTGGGTTGAAGAAGTGATTAAGGCAACCGGTGGACGCAAGGCAAATATTGTTTATGACTCAGTTGCTAAAACTACTTTCTTGGGTTCCCTCGATTGTGCTGCGCCATTTGGAACTGTGGCTTTGTTCGGTGCTGCCTCCGGCCCAGCGCCGGATATTCACCCAGAAATTCTGAATAAGAAGGGCTGCCTATTCTTAACTAGACCTTCTGTATTTCCACACAACGCTACACCTGAGCTATTGCAAGAAAATGCCCGCGCAGTATTTGATGCAATTGCTCAAGGTCGAGTAAAAGTACAAATTGGTGCCAAGTTCTCTCTCGAACAAGCGGCTGAGGCGCATAAAGCAGCAGAGGGAAGAAAAGTTTCAGGTGCGATTGTTATTACACCTTAATGTGGGTTACCGAACATAAGGTCTAATGACATGGATTGTTGAAGAGCCCCGCCTGTGCGGGGCTCTTTACTTTCCACTCGACTACTAAATTCAGTCGCTTAACTGTAGAATGAATTACAAGCACTTACGCTAATTAAAAGAGGCTCATATGAACTTCTACATCAACTCAATTCTTTGTGCAATCTGCCTCACTTGCTCTTCAGTAGTGTGTGCGCAAATTCCCGACACTCAATACTCCCAAGGAATCTCTTATATCTCAGGTGGGGTAGGTGAAGAGGAATCACAGGCGATTTTGGCAGAGGCGAAGCAATGGCCTCTATTGCTGGAGTTATCTCAAATAGAAAATGGTCGTGGTGTTTGGATTTTTGGTGCAAAGATCAAAATTCTGAATGCTAAGAGTCAGGCCATATTTGATGCGCAAGCAGATGGCCCCTACATGCTCGTTAATTTACCTGCGGGCGAGTACCTACTGGAGGGAGTTTATCAAGGGCTAGTTCAGAAGAAATCCATTACGTTAAAGACAGCATTGCCGCAGAAGGTCAATCTCTTTTGGAAATCCTAGTTCATTTTATTTCTACTTAGTTATAGTTTCGGTGACTGATAAAAATTTGGAGATCTGTTTGAATAGCGTTTCACCTAAAGTATTGGAGCAGCTCGCACCTAATGGCGTTCTATCTGCTGCGGTGTACTTGGGCAATTTCTTATTGGTTACTGGTCGATCACCCTCTGGTGAGCCGACTGGTATCTCGCCGGATATCTGTCGAGCCATTGCAAAGCATTTGGGTGTGGAGTTAAGCCTGATGGGCTTTAATACCCAGGCTGAGGTGGTTGAGGCTGTAGTCAGCGGAAGATGCGGCATCGCATTATTGGGTTCTGATCCCGCTCGCGCTCAAAAGATTACCTTCACGCCTGCACATGTCGAACTAGAAGCTACTTACTTGGTGCCTGCTCATTCACCCATTGTGGATCTGTCGCAGGTAGATCAGCCAGGCATTCGAATTGCATCTTTTGATAAGAGTGCTTATGACCTTTGGTTGCAACGCAACCTCAAATATGCCCGCTTAGTTCATGCTGACAGTGTGAAAGCCAGCACAGAATTATTTGTCAGCGAAAAATTAGATGCTTTAGCCGGATTGAAAACGGGCCTAGTTTTGGTCTCTAAAGATATCCCTGGATCAAGAATTTTGGATGGTCAATTCACCGGAATACAGCAGGCAGTTGCTGCTCAAAAATCCCACATAGAATCGATTGAGTTTTTGAATGCTTGTGTGGCAGAATTTATTAGATCTGGGTTGGTGGCAGATCTCATTAGTCAATATCAGGTTCAGGGCCTGTCAGTTGCAACGCTCCCTTAAATGGCTTCAGAGGGCGGGTAACCCTCGGATTCCCGTAAATAATGGCTTTAAGTTTGTATGGCGGCATGTTTAGGCGATGAATGCTTCCCGCCCACTCCGCTTATAATCTGCTAAGCAATTGAATTAAAAGAAATTTATTCTTTAAATGCCGTTTTTAGCTTGTTTGACAGCCCCAAGTGGGTCTTAGACAATGCTTGAGTGGTTTGATTCAAGCCATTTCTTTCGATGACAGCCACTAATTCCTCCTTCCCAGCATCTTCAGCCACGGCCCTTGAGGCTCGGAAGATATCTTGCGTGCGAGGTGAGCGAGAACTTTTTTCAGGTCTTCACTTGCAGGTATTTGCTGGTCAGTGCGTCCATGTGCGTGGTGAGAATGGAGTTGGAAAAACGAGTCTATTACGTTTACTTACTGGCCTGGCTTCCCCTGAGTCTGGAGAAGTTTTTTGGAATAGCCGTTCCATTAAAAAAGAAGCGCCTGAATATCACAGCAAACTTTTATTTTTAGGTCATCGTGATGCCCTGAAAGAAGATCTCAGTGCCATCGAAAATTTGCGTATGTATGCTGCGATTGATGGCATTGCACTTTCTGAGCAAGATGCCTTCTCCGCCCTTTGGCGATTTGGCCTTAAGGGGCGCGAAGATCTACCTGTGAACTGTTTATCTGCGGGTCAGAAAAAACGGGTCTTGATGGCGCGCATGGTGACGCGACGGGCGCAAGTCTGGATTTTGGATGAGCCTTTTAATGCCTTGGATACCCATGCCGTGCAGGAGTTGGAAGGCTTGATAGCGGAGCATCTTGAGGGTAATGGGCTGGTGGTGCTGACAAGTCATCAGTCACTAACCATACCCGGTCTGCGAGTTTTAGATTTATGAGAGCCTTTATAGCTATTGTTCATCGCGATCTATTGCTGGTGATGCGTCGCAAGAGTGAGGTCTTAACGGCATTATTTTTCTTTGTGATTGTGACCAGCTTATTCCCATTAGGCATTGGTGCCGATACCGCCTTGCTGAGAAAGATTGCGCCTGGCGTCATTTGGGTGGCTGCCTTACTCTCTACATTACTTGGTTTGCAGCGTATGTTTGCGGCTGATTACGCCGACGGCACCTTGGAGCAATTAGTCTTGTCTCCGAATTCATTTACGGCCTTGGTATTTGGCAAGATTATTGCCCATTGGTTAGTGTGTGGGCTTCCCTTAGTTTTATTGGCACCTGTGATTGGCATTCAGTTTGATTTGGATGCCCAATCCTTGGAAGTGCTGATGGCGGCATTATTGCTGGGGACGCCAGTTCTGTCCTTATTGGGCTCGATTGGCGCAGCTTTAACTCTCGGGGTGAGGGGTGGCAGCATCTTGATGAGTCTTCTGATATTGCCGCTCTACATTCCAGTATTGATTTTTGGGGCTGGCGCTGTCTACGCTAGCAGCGTGGGCCTTGATATCACAGGACATTTTTCCCTATTGGGCGCTTTATTCATTTTGGCATTAGCATTTATGCCTTGGGTTAGTGCTAATGCTGTAAAGATTGCCATCGAATGAGTAATGTAAATAATTTATCCTCTAGCCGCATCATGAATTGGTTCAAATTCTCGAGCCCAAGTACCTTTTATCCGCTTGCTGGAAAATTGATTCCTTGGTTTTGGGCGCTCACGTTTATTTTTGGCGCCGCTGGCTTATGGGTGAGTTTCTTTGTGGCACCCGTGGATGCAGTGCAGGGCCAGGGTTACCGCATTATTTTTGTTCATGTGCCGGCCTCCTGGATGTCGATGTTTATCTATCTAGTGATGGCTGCTTGGGCTGGATTAGGTTTGGTATTTAATACGCGCCTATCAGCCATGATGGCTCAGGCCTTAGCCCCCATCGGTGCTTGGCTGGCTTTTCTGTCTTTGTGGACTGGTGCTTTCTGGGGTAAGCCCATGTGGGGTGCTTGGTGGGTATGGGATGCGCGTTTAACTTCCGAACTCATCTTGCTCTTTTTGTATCTCGGATTTATTGCCTTGCAAGCTTCCATTGACAATACTCGCCGCGCTGATAAAGCAGGGGCAATACTGGCCTTAGTTGGTGTAGTGAATGTGCCTATTATTTATTTTTCAGTGAAGTGGTGGAATACCTTGCATCAAGGCGCCTCCGTTTCATTAACTAAAGCTCCGGCGATGGCTCAGACAATGCTCTGGGGAATGTTGTTGATGGCTTTATGCTTCTGGATGTACTCAATTGCAGTAGGGTTAATGCGTGCGCGCGCCATCATTTTGGAGCGTGAGGCTCATACTGATTGGGTTAAGCAATTAAACGAGGTAAAGCGTTGATGTGGAATAGTCCGGCTGAATTCTTTGCGATGGGTGGTTATGCCCTGTATGTGTGGTGCAGCTTCGGTGTTTGTGCCTTGGTGCTCTTATTGGAGCCTCTGGCTGTTCGCGCGCGCCATAAGTCGATTGTGCGTAGGCTGCAGCGTGAGGTGATGGCAGAGCGGTTTGAGCAAAAGGGTGGTGAATGAAACCAAGACATAAACGAGCAGCCATTATTGTTGGTGCGCTCATTGCCATTGGCATTGCGGCAGTATTAATTTTGAATGCCCTAAACAGCAACATTGCTTTATACGTAACCCCAAGTGAAGTAGCTTCTGGCAAATCACCAGCTGGCCAGACTTTCCGAATTGGTGGCATGGTCAAGGATGGATCGGTTAAGCGGGATGGCCTAATAGTGAACTTTGTGATTACCGATATGGTGAAAGATATTCCTGTGGCCTACACCGGTATTCTTCCGGATTTATTTAAAGAGGGTAAGGGCGCAGTTATTCAAGGCCGTCTCAATGCAAATGGGCAATTTATTGCTAGCGAAGTATTAGCTAAGCATGATGAAAACTATATGCCTCCAGAGGCTAAGCATGCTTTAGAGCAAGCTCAAAAAAATGGAAATAAATAATGATTCCTGAGTTTGGGCATTACGCATTAATTCTGGCCTTATGCATTGCCATCATTCAAGGGATCCTGCCATTGGTTGGCGCCCATCAAGGTCGACGCGAATGGATTCTGTTGGCAAGACCTGCTGCACAAACCGTTTTCCTATTACTCGCTATTGCATTTGTGATTTTGGCCTGGAGCTTTTACTCGAATGATTTTTCTGTCCTTTATGTAGCAGAGCATTCAAACTCACTAATGCCCGTTATTTACCGCTTAGGTGCGGTGTGGGGCGGTCATGAAGGCTCTTTATTGCTTTGGATTTTCTTGCTATCGACTTGGACATTTTTAGTGGCCCAGCTTTCTAAGGCTTTAGATGAATTTATGGTCGCTCGAGTGATCGGGGTCTTAGGCTTAGTCATCACCGGCCTGCTCTTGTTTGTTCTCATGACTTCCAATCCGTTTGAGCGACTCTTACCAGCCGCTCAGGATGGGCGCTCTTTAAATCCGCTTTTACAAGATCCGGGCTTAGTCTTTCATCCGCCCATGTTGTACATGGGCTACGTTGGCTTCTCAGTTGCATTTGCATTTGCAATTGCATCTTTATTATCTGGTCGTCTTGATGCCGCTTGGGCGCGTTGGTCACGTCCATGGACGACTGCTGCTTGGGTATTTCTAACGCTTGGTATTGCCTTGGGTTCGTGGTGGGCTTATTACGAATTAGGTTGGGGTGGCTGGTGGTTCTGGGACCCCGTTGAAAATGCCTCGTTCATTCCTTGGTTGGTTGGTACTGCCTTGCTCCATTCTTTAGCCGTTACTGAGAAGCGCGGCGGCTTTAAGAGTTGGACCGTGTTGTTGGCAATTACTGCCTTCTCGCTTTCACTTCTGGGGACCTTTCTGGTGCGTTCTGGAGTCCTGACTTCAGTGCATGCATTTGCGACCGATCCCAAGCGCGGCATCTTTATTCTGATTTTCTTAGTATTGGTTGTGGGCTCCTCTTTAACTCTTTACGCTTGGCGCGCTCCAAAGAGTACGCTTGGAGGTAAGTTCAGCTTCACATCCCGCGAAACTTTTATTTTGTTGGGCAATGTTTTCTTGGTGGTCTCTGCTGCATCAGTGCTCTTGGGTACGCTTTATCCCTTACTGATTGATGCCCTCCATTTAGGAAAGATCTCAGTAGGTCCTCCATACTTTAATAGCGTCTTTGTGCCCATCATGATTCCTCTATTGGTATTGATGGGAATTGGGCCTTGGACTAGCTGGAAGAACTCCAATCTCTTGGATGTGATTAAGCGCTTATGGATTGCAGCCCTAGTGGCAGTGATTGCTGCCGCCTTGATTCCATTTGCCATGGGTGAGTTTACTTGGCTCAGTAGCCTTGGTTTCTTATTGGTTTTTTGGGTCATTGCTTCAGGAGTAATGCAAATTATTCGCCAAGCAAAAGCAGGCAAACCTACGCGTTCATTTATCGGCATGCAGGTGGCGCATCTCGGTATAGCGGTCTTTGTGATTGGGGTCACCATGGTGGGTGCTTATCAAGAAGAAAAAGATGTGCGCATGCTTGCAGGTGAAAGCGTTAGTGTTGGTGGTTACCAAATTCAGCTTCAGAGTGTGAACGCAGTTCCTGGCCCAAACTACAAAGCTATGCAGGGGACTTTCCTGCTGACCCGCAATGGCAAAGTAGAAGCCACGATGTACCCTGAAAAGCGTAGCTACTTTTCTTCAACAATGCCAATGACCGAGGCGGCGATTGATGCAGGCCTGACTAGAGATATCTACGTTTCATTAGGTGAGGAGTTGGACGATAAGGCGTGGGCAGTGCGGGTCTATTACAAGCCTTTTGTTGATTGGATTTGGGGTGGTTGCTTGTTGATGGCACTGGGCGGCGTACTGGCCATGTCGGATAAACGTTATCGCATGAAGTTGAAGAAAGTGGCAGCATGAAAGCCAAGTTTTTAATTCCACTTCTATTGTTTGTAGTGTTGGTTGGATTTTTAGCGGTAGGCTTAAATCGTGATCCGCATGAGGTGCCTTCCCCTCTCATTGGTAAGCAGGCTCCTGCTTTTGAATTGCCGCAGCTGGCAGACCCTCAAAAAACCTTTTCACCCGAGAGTATGAGAGGTAAGGTCTGGATTTTGAATGTATGGGCCTCTTGGTGTGTCGCTTGTCGTGAAGAGCATCCTGTTCTCGTTGAACTAGGCAAGTTACAGGTAGCACCGATTATTGGTTTGGATTACAAAGATAAGCGTGACGATGCTATGGCAATGCTTGCTCGCCAAGGTAATCCTTACGTTTTATCTGCCTTTGATGCCAACGGTCGTGTTGGGATTGATTATGGTGTGTATGGTGTTCCAGAGACATATGTCATTGATAAGGCTGGAGTGATTCGTTTTAAGCATATTGGCCCAATTACGATGGAATTGCTTAATAAGAAGATTATTCCTTTGCTGGGCGAGCTCAAGTGATTTTGAAAAAACTTCTCCTGTCTGCCTTTGCGACCATTGCGCTTTTTTGTGCGATGAATAGTTCTTTTGCTAAAGATGCTGCTGCACTTGCGGATGATCCGGTTACCGAGCAACGCCTCATTACGATTTCAGAAGAAATGCGTTGTCTAGTTTGTCAAAATGAATCGCTTGCAGGCTCTCGCTCTGATTTGGCAAATGATTTGCGTCGAGAAATTCGTATTCTGATTAATGAGGGTAAGACGGACGAGCAGATTCGGAATTTTATGGTTGAGCGTTACGGTGATTTTGTTTTATATCGACCACCTGTAAAGCCGATTACCTGGCTCCTATGGATAGGCCCCTTTGTGATTCTGCTTGCTGGCATTATTGGCCTTATGGTTTATCTGCGTCGCAGAAATCAGAGTATGCCTAGCGCCACCTTATCCGAAGAAGATAATCGTCGCATTGATGCGCTTCTTCGGGATGCAAAATCCAGTTCAACAGAAAATGCACATGACTAGTTTTTTAATTCCCGCCGCCTTATTGTTGATCTTGGTCTTGGTTCTGTTATTGCGCCCCTTATTTTTCCCGGAAAGGGAGTCTGCAACATCGCGTCGTCAGATGAATGCAGCCATCTATCGAGAAGAGTTAGATAAGCTTGATGCTGATCGTTTGGCGGGCAGGGTGGATGGTGATAGTTATGAGCAGACTCATGCAGAAATGCGTCAGCGACTTTTCCAGGATACGGATGAGGCGGATGATCTTGCAGTGCTGGGCTCAACTAAGAAAACCATCATTGGACTTTGTCTTTTTGTAGTGTTGCTCTCATCAGGATTTTATTTTTATCTTGGCGATGCTTCTCGGATCGCTGAAAAGAGCACTGAAAAGCCAATGACTCAAGAGTCTGTTGAAAAGATGATTGTGGAGTTTGCTGCCAAGATGGAGAAAGACCCAGACAATCTCAAGGGTTGGGCCATGTTAGCGCGCTCCTATCGAATTCTGGGTCGCAATGCTGAAGCTGCCAATGCTTATGTTCGCGCAGGCTCTTTTATTGACTCTGACCCACAATTACTAGCGGACTATGCCGATGTGTTGGCGGCAAATGCAAATGGTAATTTTGCCGGCAAGCCGCAGCAATTAATTAATAAAGCATTGGCTCTGGATCCAAATAATTTATTGGCTCTATGGCTTTCTGGTACGGCAGCTTTTAATGTGCAAAACTACAAAGCTGCAGTACAGTCTTGGGAAAAAATAGCAATACAGCTACCTCCCGATACGGATGAAGCTCGTGCAATTGCCTCGTCTATTGCTGAAGCACGCAACAAGGGAGGGATTGCACCAGCGAGCGCGCCAGTGATCAGCAATCAAGGAGTGAGTGGGCGGGTGGGAATATTGTCTGCACTTGAATCGAAAGTGAAGGCGGGCGACACCTTGATGGTGATCGCTCGTAAGCCGGGTGAGCGTATGCCAGTAGCAGTGCTCAAAACCGCAGTTACGGCATTTCCAATCAGTTTTGTTCTCAATGATTCTTTGGCAATGAGCCCGAATGCATTGATCTCTCAATTGCCTGAGGTATCAGTTGAAGTGCGGATCTCAAAATCAGGGATGGCGATGCCAGAATCTGGGGACTTGATATCTGCACCCCAAACAATCAAGGTCGGCACTACTAATGCCCGATTATTGATTGATCAGATTAGGCCTTAATTAACCTCGACCAACAAATGGCATATTGGTTGCCATGATGGTCATTGAAAGAATATTGCTTTCTAAGGGTAGTTGAGCCATGTGCAAGACAGCTTGCCCAACATGATCCACATCCATGAGTGGCTCCACCTTTTTTGAGCCATCAGGTTGCAAAATACCAGCAGCCATCGGGATAGTCATTTCAGTGCCCGCGTTGCCAATATCAATTTGACCGCAAGCAATATTAAATGGTCGACCATCTAATGCGATGGATTTGGTTAAACCAGTTATTGCATGCTTGGTTGCGGTATACGGAGCAGCCATCGGGCGTGGCGCATGCGCAGAGATTGAGCCATTATTAATGATTCGACCTCCCTGATGAGATTGGGCCTTCATCATGCGGATAGCTTCTTGAGAGCATAAGAAGGCTCCGCAGAGATTGGCGTTAACGACATTCATCCATTGCTCGTAGCTTAACTCTTCCATGGGAATTGCTGGAGCACCCATGCCAGCATTATTAAAAAGTACATCAATGCGGCCAAACTGTTTTTGGATTTCTGAAAATAAGTGTTTTACTTGCTCTGGATTGCCAACATCACAGCTTAGTGCGAGGCAATTTTGCTTATTCCCGCCAATATCCTCAATGGCTGCATTGAGTTTCTCAATGTTTCTGCCGGTCAGGACAACACGAAATCCACCCTGCAAAAGCGCTTTTGCCGCTGCTTTCCCGATGCCCGTTCCAGCTCCTGTGACAAGGGCTACTTTATTGAGGCCTGAGTTCATTGCAATCCTAATAGTTCTGTAAACCCCCCCATCTTATCCCGAAATAATTTGAATGAATTCATTCCGCTCTTGATCTCTAGGCTCGGGGCATAATGGCAAAAACGAAAAGTATTCTTATGGACTTCATACGCAAAAATATCTATAACCCCATGGCAGTTGGTATCGCTTTTTTGATTCTGGTTGCCATACTTTTTGCTACGCTCTGGGTTCTAGTTCCACCCCCTCCCAGGTCGATTGAATTGGCGACTGGTTTTCCTACTGGTTTGTATCAGCAGTTTGGTGAAAAGCTCAAAAGTGAACTTGCTGAGGAGGGTATTTCCCTCAAGTTGCGAACCACTGGTGGAACAAGCGATAACTTGTCTTTATTAGGCGATCCGAATTCAGGTGTTGATTTTGCAATGGTTCAGGGTGGTGTAGCTGACTTATCAAAGCACCCCAATTTTGTCTCGATTGCTGGTGTTTTTTATGAGCCAGTCTGGGTTTGGTATCGAGAATCGAGCTTTCCAAATGAATCTGGGCGATTGGGTTTGTTGAGCCAGCTAAAAGATAAGCGGGTATCTATTGGTAATGAAGGTAGTGGCACGCTCTCCTTAGCCTCTCAATTGCTTGAGGCAAGTGGATTAACTATGGGCGATCTTCGTACTGAAAAGCTAAAGCCACTAGATGCCTTAGAGAAGTTCAAAAAAGGAGAG
Organism: Polynucleobacter sp. 35-46-11; assembly: GCF_002281105.1. Lineage (NCBI taxonomy): Bacteria > Pseudomonadati > Pseudomonadota > Betaproteobacteria > Burkholderiales > Burkholderiaceae > Polynucleobacter > Polynucleobacter sp. 35-46-11. The sequence goes on along the minus strand of NZ_NCFJ01000003.1, from coordinate 16,477 downwards.
TTAGACGCTGTATTTTTGGTGAGCGCTGCCGAGGCACCCTTGGTTAAAAGTTTTTATGAAACTCCCGGCATTCGCTTAATGAGTTTTGAACAGGCTGAAGCCTATGTTCATTTATTCCCCTTCTTATCCAAGGTGACGGTGCCACGTGGGGTAGTCAGTATTGGGTACGACTTACCAAAGCAAGATATTCAGGTCTTGGCAGCAACAGCGACTTTGGTGGGAAAGAGGGATGTTAGCCCTGCATTGGTGACCTTATTACTTGGCGATACTTACGAAATTCTGAAAACCTATTCCTATTTACAAAAGTCGGGAGAGTTTCCGTCGGGTACCGGTCTGGATTTTCCATTGCACGTAGATGCAGAAATTTATCTAAAGGATGGCCCTTCTTTCTTGCATCGTTACCTCCCTTTTTGGACGGCTGTATGGATTGGACGATTTGCGAAAATTGTGATCCCACTGCTTGTGATTTTGATTCCCTTGTTTACCTATATCCCCGCGGCTAAGAATTTACTCTTGCGCCTCAAGTTATCTCAGGTATACGACGAGCTCAAGATAATTGAAAAAAATGCATCCAATCCAGCCTTAAAAGAAAAGAACTTCAAGGACTTAGAAGATATTGAGCGAAGAGTGGGCAATATCAGGGTCTCTATGCTAGATGCGAAAGAGTTGTATGACTTAAAAGGGCATGTGGGAGAAGTGCGCGGTCGTTTAAATTTGCATTCCTAAAATGCTTGGTAAGCGCCTAAAATAAACCCCATGAATCTTTCAAGCCTTCTGCCACCACTGACCCCAGTAAAGGGTGTAGCCCAATCTCTCCGAGATGATGGTTTTGCAGTGATCTCTGCGCAGGATGTGTCAGAAATTGCACATGTGGATCTTGGTCAACTACTGGATCTTACCCAGTTTTGGGAGGGTTTGCCGCGTGACCCCTATTTAAAAGATGGTGGGCGATATCGCTTTCGCCGCCATTCCAGCTTTGAGATTAAGGGTGAATCTTTACTCATGGTGCCCCATCGCGCCCATTGGCAGTCGGTAAACTACAACGCCTTGCATGGGGGTATCGAGCGTTGGTTCGAGCCTTCACAGGCTCAGCTCACCAGCAATCCTGCCTGGCAATCGCTTTTACTGGGATTGGCTCGTGTTCTCAGTAGTGTGAAGCAGGCAAGCACCTGGTTTGTCGAAGCGCACCAATTTCGAATTGATACAACCGATGGAATTGGGCGTCCAACTCCTGAAGGAGCGCATCGCGACGGTGTAGATTTTGTTGCCGTCTTTTTGCTCAATCGCGTTGGCATCAAAGGTGGCGAGACGCGTATTTTTGATGCGCACGGCTCCGCTGGTTTGAGATTTACGCTGACTGAACCATGGTCTTTATTGCTCATGAATGATGAGCGCATGATTCATGAATCTACCCCCATCCAGCCATTGGGGCCACATGGCTATAGGGATACCTTGGTGCTTACCTTCCGCTCGAATGGCTTCCAGGATTCACCTGATCGCAGTCAACAGTAAGGCCCAATGCGTTTTAAACCTACCGGTTACACCCCCTTCATGCTCATGGCGCAAACCTGCGCGCTTCTGGGCTTCGCCTGTTATGCCGTAGTGCTAACCACGTTGCAGGATGAATGGCAGCTCAGCAATTTACAGTCTGGACTAATTGCTAGCGCTTTCTTTTTTGGTTACATGCTGATGGTTCCATTGGCAACCGCTCTGACAGATCGCGTCGATGCAAAAAAGGTCTATCTCATAGGCGGTCTTTCGGCCACTTGTGGATTGCTAGGTATGGGTCTCTTAGCTTATAACTTTTGGACTGCATTGATCTTTATGGCACTCAATGGGGCTGGCTTGGCCGGCACCTATATGCCTGGCTTAAAAATTCTCTCGGATCGCATTAAGACTGGTGAATTAAGTCGCCACATTGCTTTCTACACCGCTTTCTTTGGTATTGGCACTGGCTTCTCTTATCTCTGCTCAGGCTGGATCTTGGATAGCTTGGGCTGGCGCTATGTTTTTGGAATCATTGCCTTAGGCCCGTTCACTGCATTGTTGATTGTGCTCATATTTATCCCTGCGCTTATCCATGAGAAGTGGCATGGCCCAATTCGGATTCGATTGCACGACATTTTCCCGGTCGATAAGTGGCGCTTAGTCTTGCAAGATAAAACAGCTTCAGGATTTATTTTTGGCTATACCGTGCACTCGATTGAATTATTTGCTTCTCGCAGCTGGATCGTCGCTTTTTTTGGCTTCTGTGCAATTGTGACGGGCGCTCCTTTTCTATTAACCGCCACCACCCTTGCGGGCGTGATTAATTTCTTTGGCGTTCCCGCATCTATTATTGGAAACGAGATTGCCCTAAGAATTGGGCGTCAAAAATGGATTTTCTTTGTCATGCTATCTAGCGCGGCATTTGGTGTTGCGCTTTCTTTATCAACCGGACAATCCTGGTGGTTAATTATTGCGTTGGCTGTAGGGCATACGATTTTCATCATGGCCGATTCTGCTACCTTGACTGCGGGTTTAGTTGTTAGTGCCCAAGAAAATATCAAGGGTGCAGCAATGGGTCTACATTCATTAATGGGGTTTGGGGGTGGTTTGTTAGGCCCAGCCATCTTCGGGTTTGTACTCGACGTAACGGGTTCGCGTGCCTCGCAAATTTCTTGGGTCTGGGCTTATTCCGCTGTAGTGATCTGGGGTGTATTGTTTGTTCTATACGAACGTCGTAATGGTTGGGTAAGCAAGCCTCTAGCCCGAAATTAATTATTCTTCATGAGCTCTAGCTTGCCAAGTAATAGCTGCTATCACTGTGGAAGTTTTATTCTTCCGGGTGACTCCTACGAACTTGATTTAGCTGGTATCAATAGAAAATTCTGTTGCGCTGGCTGTATGGCAATTGCGCAAACTATTCATGGCGAAGGTCTTGAAGTGTTCTATGCGCGTCGCGCACAGTCAAGTGATAAGCCTGCAGCTTATCTTGCCTCAAATGAAATTCCCGACAATCTTGCCCCTTACGACGATCCCTCTTTGCTTGGCCGATATACCCGGCCCAGTGGGGAAGAGGGTAATTTAGAAACAACTTTGCGACTTGAGAAGATTCGCTGTGCTGCTTGCGTATGGTTGTGTGAGCAACACTTGCGACGCATTCCTGGTGTCAAAGATGTCCAGATCAATTACGTTAGTCAAAAGCTGAAGGCAGAATTCTCGCCAGGCCAAACTAGTCTGGCGCGTTTGCTATTTGAAGTAGAGCGGATTGGTTATGAAGCTTGGCCTTTTGAACCGTCACTTTCGATTGAGAAATCCAAAAAAGAACGTCGTCAACTACTCACTCGTCTTGGAGTTGCATTACTAGGCATGATGCAAGTCATGATGTATGCGTGGCCAGGCTATGTGGGTGATAGTGATATCACGGCTGAATATGACTTACTGCTGGGCTGGACTAGCTGGGCCCTTACTGTGCCCGTAATGATGTATTCAGCAGGTCCAATCTTCCAGGCCGCATGGCGCAGTGTTGCCGCATTTCGCCAAACGCATATGTTGGGTATGGATGTGCCGATTGCTTTAGCCTTAGCCTTAGCATTCTCTGCCGGTACTGTGAATCTAGCGACTGGCTCAGGCCAGGGTTACTTTGATTCCATCACGATGTTCGTCGCTTTTATTTTAGCTGCCCGCTATGTGGAGCTATTGGCTCGTCAAGATGCACAGGGCGGAGCGGAGGCCTTGGCAAAACAGTTACCGGCTACTTGTGAAAGAGTGCCGAACTATCCCGCCTCCCAGCAAGTTGAAATTGTGCCGGTGATTAACTGCAATCCTGGCGAAGTTCTTCGCGTTCCCCCGGGCGATGTTGTTCCGGCTGACGGTATTTTGATTGAGTGCGAGAGTTCGCTAGATGAGTCGCTACTCTCCGGCGAATCTAAACCAATTGATAAAAAGATTGGTGATCGAGTGTATGCAGGTACGCACAATATTCTCAATCCCATGCTCATGAGAATTGATGCAGTAGGTCAATCTACACGCATTGCGGGGATCGCATCCTTGCTGGATCAGGCCTTGCAAGCTAAACCTTTAATGGTAAGTCTCGCAGAAAAGTGGGCTGGATATTTTGTTGGCTTTCTGTTGATTGCCGCTTTTTTATCTTCAGCGATTTGGTGGTACGTCGACCCCAGCAGGGCTTGGACGGTGTTGGTTTCTGTATTGGTGGCCAGCTGTCCTTGTGCTTTATCTCTTGCTGTGCCGACAGCAATGGCCGCAGCCCAGGGCGCGGTAACTAAGCTGGGTTTACTGATTGTGCGCGGTCACGTGCTAGAGGGTTTGGTTAAGGCTACGGATTTGGTGCTCGATAAAACTGGCACCCTCACCATGGGTCAACCAGTGTTAACAGAAATTCGGATCGCTCGACCAGAATTTGCTAGGGCAGACGTATTGAGTCTTGCCGCAGCGATGGAGGCTGGGCAAAAGCATCCTCTCGCGCTGTCCCTGATGCGTGCTGCTGAGGCCGAGAATCTCTCGCTGTCAAACTTGTCTACACCTGTTACCAACGAATTAGGTAAGGGCCTGAGCTCAGGCATATATCGATTAGGAAGCGCTGCTTGGTTGGGTGCCCAACAGATTGCGCAAGAAGGGCAATATGGGCAAGTGCATCTAGCAGATGACAAAGGTTTGATTGCAAGCTTTCTGTTTTTGGATACCCCAAGAGCGGGTCTTGAGAAATTATTGTCAGCAGCAAAATCTCGTAAGATCACTGTGCATTTAGTTTCAGGGGATGATCCTGTGACAGTAGCGTGGTGGGCGCATCAAGTTGGCATCGATAGCTTCAAAGGCGCTTGCTCCCCAGAAGAAAAATATCACTACATTGAGGGCTTGCAAAATGAAGGTCACTTTGTCTGGGCAATTGGTGACGGCATTAACGATGCGCCTTTATTAGCGAGAGCGGATGTCTCCATTGCTGTTGGAGCCGGTGCACCACTCGCTACAGCAGGCGCAGATGCGATTTTGACGGCAAGTTCCTTAGTTCCCTTAGCTCAATCTTTATTGCTGGCAGATAAAACCCAGCGGATTATTAAAGAAAATTTGATCTGGGCCTTGGTGTACAACCTATTAGCTATTCCGGCGGCCATGATGGGCTGGGTCAACCCTTGGGTGGCAGGTATTGGTATGTCCCTGTCTTCCCTAGCGGTCACATTAAATGCCTGGCGGCTCAGAAAGGCCTAGACTAGAAGGATGGAAAGCCTTTTTCTATTAATCCCTATTTCCCTGCTTTTAATTGGACTTTTGGCCTGGATTTTCTATTGGTCTGTAAAAGCAGGGCAGTTCGATGATTTAGAGGGTCCAGGGGAGGCCATTTTGATGGACGACGATACCCCGAAACCCAAAAATGTTAGTGATCACTACAAAAAATAGCTATATTTTTTAAGTAGTTATGAAATATAGTGAAATGATTGGAGTTAGAGAGTACGTAAATGCACGCATCCTTTTTGACATAGATCAAAACGCCCCATAAGGCTTACTTTGATAATGACATCAGTCTATTTGGATTATGTCGCTGTTTGGTCACAAAAAAGGAGAAACCATGGGACTTACCGTGGGGAACAATCAAGATACCTTCAATTACAAGGTTGTCAGCCAATTTGCCATCGTTACGGTGGTTTGGGGAATTGTGGGCATGCTCGTGGGGGTGATCCTCGCTGCGCAGCTCATTTGGCCTGATATCACTTTTAATATCCCATGGTTAAGCTATGGTCGCTTGCGTCCATTGCATACCAATGCAGTGATTTTTGCCTTCGGTGGATCCGCGTTATTTGCCACGTCTTATTACATCGTGCAGCGCACCTGCCAAGCAAGACTCTTTTGTGACAAGCTAGCGGCCTTCACCTTTTGGGGTTGGCAATTGGTGATTGTATTGGCAGCAGTGACATTGCCTTTAGGTATTTCAACTTCAAAAGAGTATGCAGAGCTTGAGTGGCCTATTGACATCCTGATTACCTTGGTTTGGGTTGCCTACGCAGTGGTGTTCTTCGGCACCATCATGAAGCGAAAAACAAAACATATTTATGTTTCCAATTGGTTCTTCGGTGCATACATTCTGACAATTGCAATTCTGCATATTTTTAATAACTTGGAAATGCCAGCAAGCTTGTGGAAATCTTATTCTGCTTATGCTGGCGTGCAAGATGCGATGGTGCAGTGGTGGTATGGCCACAATGCAGTTGGCTTCTTCCTCACTACCAGCTTCTTAGGCATGATGTACTACTTCATCCCTAAGCAAGCAGAGCGTCCAATCTACTCATATCGCTTGTCCATCGTTCACTTTTGGGCTTTGAACTTTACCTATATGTGGGCAGGTCCTCACCATCTACAACACACTTCCTTGCCAGACTGGACTCAGTCGCTTGGAACTGTGTTCTCGATTATTTTGTTGGCTCCATCATGGGGCGGCATGATCAACGGCATCATGACTTTATCTGGCGCGTGGTTTAAATTGCGCACCGACCCAATCTTGAAATTCTTGGTAGTGGCATTGTCTTTCTACGGCATGTCCACCTTTGAAGGCTCAATGATGTCTATTAAGACGGTGAACAGCTTGTCACATTACACCGACTGGACTATTGGTCACGTGCACTCCGGCGCTCTTGGTTGGGTTGCCATGATTACCATTGGCTCTTTGTACTACCTGATCCCTCGCTTAGTTGGTCAAAAAGATATGTACAGCACGCGTCTAATTGAAGTGCATTTCTGGATCGCTACGATCGGTGTTGTTCTGTATATTGCTGCGATGTGGATTGCTGGCGTAATGCAAGGATTGATGTGGAGAGCATTTGAGCCGGATGGAACGTTGACCTATAGTTTTGTTGAATCTGTAAAGGCAACGTTCCCCTTCTATGTGATTCGTTTGTTGGGCGGCCTCTGCTACTTAAGCGGCATGTTCTTGATGGCATACAACGTGTACAAGACAGTGATTGGTAAAACATTTGTGAATGCCCCAATTCCACAAACATCCACAACTGCTCACTAAGGAGAAGAAAAATGTCTAATGAAAATAAATTCTTTTCCCACGGAACACTTGAGAAAAACGTTGGCTGGTTAATTATTGCTACCATCATTGTGGTTTCAATTGCTGGCCTGGTTCAAATTGTTCCGCTGTTCTTTCAGCATACAACCACTGAACCAAGTCCTGGCGTAGCGCCATATACAGCACTGCGCTTAGCAGGCCGTGACGTATACCAGCGCGAAGGTTGTGTTGGATGCCATTCACAGCAAATCCGCACACTGCGTTCAGAAGTTGAGCGTTATGGTCCTTACTCCTTAGCTGGTGAGTCCGTATTTGATCATCCGTTCTTATGGGGTAGTAAGCGTACTGGTCCTGATTTGGCTCGTGTTGGTGCTCGTTATTCTGATGATTGGCATCGTATTCACCTTCGCAATCCGCGTGATGTGGTTCCTGAGTCGAATATGCCTGGATACCCTTGGTTGCAAAAGAGTGCTGCCGATGCTTCCTCAATTCAGTCTCATATGGTGGCAATGCGTCGTTTAGGCGTTCCTTACACCGATGAAATGATTGCTGAAGCTCCCAAAGAGTTGGAAGGCAAAACTGAAGAGGATGCATTGATTGCTTACCTTCAAGGTTTGGGTGTCAATCGTCGTTACATCGCTGTTGATGAAGTTGTAGCGAAATAATTACCCGGATTATTAATTTAAAAACTATATAAATCAAATGGAACAGATTACAGCTTATCTCTCCGCTTTTTCAACAGTAATCGGGCTCACCTTTTTTGTTGGGATTATTTGGTGGGCTTGGTCGCCTAGCAGAAAGTCAGCCAATGAAGAGTCAGCCGAGCTGCCATTTGATCTTCCAGATGAATTTAGTAAGGACAAATCATGAGTGACTTTTTTAATAGCGGTTGGAGTAATTACATCGCGCTTGTTTCATTAGTCGGTATTGTTTGGTGTGTCTGGCTCTTGTTTTCTCAGCGCAAAGCTAAGGTAGTCCACACAGCTGATGGCGCCGTAGCCGATACTGGACATGTTTGGGATGGCGATTTGCGTGAGCTCAATAACCCATTGCCTCGCTGGTGGATGTGGATGTTCTTGCTCTCCTGCATCTTTGGACTGATTTACTTAGTGCTGTTCCCTGGTTTGGGTTCATATCCAGGGGTAGTGGGTTACTCAACTGACGGTGCTTTGATGAGTTCCATGACAGAAGCCAATGATGAGTTAAAGCCTGTTTACGCTAAGTACGTAAAGATGGATATCGAGCAAGTTGCCGCCGATCCTAAGGCTCGTGAAATGGGTCAGCGTTTGTTTTTGAACTCCTGTGCTCAGTGCCATGGTTCGGATGCAGGTGGTGCAAAAGGTTTCCCGAATTTGACTGATCGTGACTGGCTCTATGGCGGTTCTCCTGAAAATATTAAGACGACCCTCATTAATGGGCGCAATGGAGTGATGCCTGCGTATGGACATCTTGAGAGTGCGCAGATTGTAGATTTAGCCAACTATGTTCGCAGTTTGTCTGGTCTACCTGCTGATGATGCAAAAGTCGCTCGTGGCGCAGAATTATTTAAAGCCAATTGCGTTGCTTGTCATGGCACTGATGGCAAGGGTAATATTGTCTTAGGTGCGCCTAATTTGACCGATAAGACTTGGTTATATGGTGGATCAGAGGCAACTATTGTGGAGACTCTCACAAAGGGTCGGATGGCAATGATGCCTTCTCAAGATAAAGTATTGAGCCCTGAAAAGATTCATCTTTTAACAGCTTATGTCTGGGGCTTGTCTAACAATAAGACTGCTGCGGCTAAATAGACGGTGTCAGATCATTCTCCAGTTGGGAAGCCTATTCCTATAGATGTAATCGAGGAGTCTCTTTACGAGGTCCGGCGAAAGATTTACCCACGATCTGTTAGCGGGTTATTTGCCCGCTGGCGCATTATTTTGGTTATTGCTACTCAGTTACTGTTTTACGGTCTCCCATGGATCAGTTGGAACGGTCGTCAAGCAGTTCTATTTGATTTAATTCAGCGTAAGTTTTATATCTTTGGCTTGGTTTTGTGGCCACAGGATGTGATCTATCTGACGCTTCTGTTAATTCTTTCCGCTTTAGCCCTCTTTTTGTTCACTGCAATTGCAGGCCGACTATTTTGTGGCTATGCCTGTCCACAAACGGTCTATACCGAAATTTTTATGTGGATCGAGCGTAAGGTCGAGGGTGATCGATTTGCACGCATTCGTTTAGATGGCGAAGAGTGGCCGTGGGGTTTGCGTAAGTGGCGCCTCAAAATTACTAAGCATTTTCTGTGGTTCTTGATTGCTTTCTGGACGGGCTTTACTTTCATCGGCTACTTCACTCCAATTGAAACCCTTGCTGCGGCAATTCTGCATTTATCGCTGGGTCCATGGCAAACCTTCTGGTTATGTTTCTATAGCTTTGCAACTTGGGGTAATGCCGGTTTCATGCGTGAGCAGGTATGTAAATACATGTGCCCATATGCACGCTTCCAAAGCGTGATGGTCGATAAGGATACGTTCCTGGTTACTTACGATAAAGTTCGTGGCGAACCACGAGGTAGTCGTAGCAAGTCAGCTGATCATGAGACGTTGGGATTAGGTGATTGTGTTGATTGCAGTATTTGCGTACAAGTCTGTCCAACCGGTATTGATATTCGTGATGGCCTTCAGTATATGTGCATTGGGTGTGGGGCCTGTATTGATGCCTGCGATCAAGTCATGGAGAAAGTCGATTATCCAAAGGGATTGATTCGATACACAACTGAGCGAGCTATTGACGATAAAGAAACTAATCAGAGTGCCATACGTCATATTTTGCGTCCACGCGTTTTAATTTATACCGCTTTCATTACGGTACTTACTAGTGCTTTCTTGATTTCATTAATTACCCGAAATCCATTGCGGGTAGATGTGATGCGAGACCGCGGGGCCTTGGCTCGCGAAGTAGACGGTGTTCGTATTGAGAACATCTATCGCATTCAGATCATGAACGCCTCGGAAAATAATATGAATGTGCAGCTTAAGGCTAGCGGTTTATCTGACCTAAAAATACTGAATTCTCAAGGGCAAGTTGTCACTGAGGTTGAAGTAGGCCCTGCCAGTAATTTGCTGATTCCAGTTAAAGTTAGCACTACTGTTGGGGCGCATGAGCCTGGTAACTACCCGATTCATTTTGATGTGATTGGCCACGAGAAGTCTGGTAGTGAGTTGATCACTAGAGCCCGCGATGAAAAATCCAGTTTTATTGTTCCCCGCTAAGCTGTATTGCAAGAGATAGAGAGGATGAATATGTCACAACATGAAACAAATAAACCTTGGTTCAAACAACTTTGGCCATGGCTACTCATTAGCGGCCCAGCTGTAGCTGCGATTGGTTGCATCATTACTATTTATCTTGCCGTAACGCTCTATGTAGATAAGCCCGTTCGCGATGGCGTTGTTAAGCGCGGACTCAAGGTTGAACAAATTAAAGTAGGGCAGGACCAAAAATGAAGTACCGTCTATTTATTTGGATCATGTGGCCATCATTTTTAGTCTCTATCTTGGCCGAAGGTTTGCTCTTTAGCATCGTGCATCCTGCTGAGCTTTTGTTCTTTGGCCACCACCCAAATATTTCCGATGAGGGTATTTACACCATCGGATTTTTTGTTATTTGGATCTTTTGCTCTTTCTCGAGCGCTCTTACAGCCTATATCCTGCCTGGCATCGACTTGGATAGTGGTAAAGCGCAGGATCGCAGTTTGATTTAAGTGTGTATTGGCTTGATTTGGACTGTGCGTTCTGGATTGGGGACGCCAGCTAGTTCATACAGCCCATCCATATCAATTAGTTTGATGTGACGTTGTTTAATTTGAATCAGCCCTGATTCAGCAAAACGTGAGAGCATCCGACTAACGGTTTCAATCTGAATCCCTAAATAACTACCAATTTCTACGCGACTCATACGCAAGTCAAATTCATTATTTTGATAGCCGCGCGCAGCTAGGCGTTGAGAAAGATTCAATAAGAAGGCCGCTAAACGCTCTTCAGCACGCAAACTACCCAATGAGAGTAGGTGACGTTGATCTTGTGTGAGTTCGCGACTCAAAATGCGGTGGAATTGCTTTTGTAGCACTGGAATTTGGCGTGCCAAATCCTCAAATGCCTCATAGCGAATAATGCAGACTTCGCTATCTTCCAGGGCAATTGCTTCAGATTGGTAGCTACCTTCACCAATGCCATCAAGCCCCAAAATTTCTCCAGGTAGATGAAAACCCATTACCTGTTGACGTCCATCCTCTAGGCCATATTCAGTCTTCAGAGTCCCAAAGCGGACGCTGTACACCGCAGAAAGTGGGTCACCGTGACGGTAGAGGCTTTCACCTTTTTGCAGGTGGACACGCTCTTTAACGAGAGTATCAATTTTGGCAATATCACTTGAGCTGATCCCCACTGGCAGGCAAAACTGACCCAGTACACAGACTGAGCACTTACCGCTAGGAACATCTGAGTTGGTGTAATTCATATTAGATCAAGTTACCAGATGAGTTTATTCTACTCGGATAATGCGCAATTTTAATATTTCTCTGTGCTGCTGGATCCCAAATGCTGACAACTAGTCTTTTGTTGGCTGTCTTCTTGGGTGCCCTAGTCAGTGGGTGGCACTGCGCTTTAATGTGTGGCGGTATTGCAGCGGCAATTGAGCGCCAGGGAAGCTATCGGGAGTTGACTTACGCCCCATTACAAAGCAAGTCTGAGCTGTTCTATCTTCAGCTAATCATGCATTTAGGGCGCTTGACGACCTATGTTTTGCTTGGCGCTGTCGCTGCTTGGGCTGGCGCTGTTCTGTGGCAACAAAATATAGTGCCAATTCAGCGTCCTTTATTTGCTTTCACATCATTAATTTTATTGGTGATGGGGATACGTCTTTTACGCCAGAGCTCAAGCAGCCGCTTAGTTGTTGGAAAGTGGCTTGGTGCGCGCATGGCAACATATTGGGCCAAATATTTAGGGGCTTTTACGGGTCGCTCATCCCGCTGGTTTAGTGGAATGGTTTGGGGGCTAGTTCCTTGTGGCTTGGTCTATAGCGCCTTACCGCTTGCCTTTTTGTCGGGTGATGTCTTAACAGGGGCAGCGCTCATGCTGGCCTTTGGTTTGGGCACCTTGCCGAATTTATTACTAATCTCTAAATTTACGGCCGCCCTGACGCAGTTAGGTCAATACGTTTGGATGAGATACATTGCCGCAGGCCTTTTATTATCTGCAGGACTCTTTGGTCTTTATCGTGCCTGGTATTTGCCAGATGCCTTATTAAAAGGCGGCTTCTGTATTAGTTAATGCGAGTTGATGCGGGTGATTGCTGTAGCGATGCCATGTTTTAGATCTGGGTAAGCGCAGTCATCAGTAAGCCGCTCAAAAAGACCTCCTCGTACAGCCATCTCGTAAGGCTGATGCGCTAGCCCACAAATCATGAGCTTGATGCCGCGATTTTGACAAGTCTCCTCAAGCTCAAGCAGGGCATCCATTCCAGAAACATCGATATAGATCACGTTCTTGAGGTCAAGCACCAAAACTTTTGATGGCAACTCTTTTTCGATGCCCTCCAGCAGTTTGACTGCACCAAAAAAGATAGCGCCATAGATTCTGATTGCGGAAACATAACCTTGGTGTTGCTGCAGTTCTGGAAAGTCGATGGCGCTTGCCGATTCATAGCGCGATAGACTTGAGATGCGGTAGATGAAAGTAATGAATGCTAAAAGCAGGCCTACCTGTATTGCAACAGTAAGGTCAAGGACAATTGTCAGAAAAAAGACGCTCAACATAGTCAAGCGATAAGGCAGGCGAAATTGCTTGAGGTCTGCAAACTTTCTCCACTCGCCCATATTCCAGGCAACATACATAAGGATGGCTGCTAAGCTGGCTAAGGGAATATTTTTTGCCAGCGGCGCCCCAAATAAGATAATGACAAGTAATGTCACCGCGTGAACGACCCCAGCAATTGGGGTGCTTGCACCACTCTGTATATTGGTGACTGTTCTTGCGATGGTTCCAGTAGATGGCATGCCGCCAAAGAATGGGCTCACTAGATTGGCGACACCCTGGGCCATCAGCTCTTGGTTTGATTCATGGCGATCATGAATGAGTCCATCAGCAATTCGTGCGCAGAGCAGCGATTCAATTGCACCAAGTAGTGCCAGCGTAATTGCAGGAGCAATGACAAATTGCGCGGTACTCCAGCTAATTGGAATCCATTCAAAGCTGGGTAGGCCCGAAGGAATACCGCCAAAACGACTACCTATCGTATCTACAGGAAGACTTAATAGACCAGTGACCATGGTGGCTAAAGCCATCGCAATAACGGTTCCCGGTATGTGGCTCAGATAGCCGAGACGTTTTTGAAAGATTCGCCATGCAATTAAGAGTGCCAAACTTCCAAGCGATAAGATTAAGGCGATAGGGTTAACAGTGTCGGCAGCGGCATACAAAGTTTGGACTGCTTGAAAAAATTCAGCAGGCATCTTGGTAATTTGTAGACCAAAAAATTCTTTGATTTGAGAGAGGCCAATCAGTACGGCGATGCCATTGGTGAACCCAATAATGACGGCAACGGGAATAAATCGAATTAAGGTCCCAAGCCGGAAGAGACCCATTAGAAATAAAAACACCCCGGACATGGCTGTTGCTAAAAGTAAATTGGCAAGACCATAGTGTTCAACAATGCCGTAAACAATCACGATAAAAGCACCGGCCGGACCACCGATTTGAACGCGGCTTCCACCCAATAAGGAAATTAATCCGCCGGCAATAATTGCTGTAAAGATACCTGCCTCTGGTTTAACTCCACTGGCGATCGCAAATGCCATTGCTAAAGGGAGCGCAACTACTCCAACGGTAATACCTGCCAATATATCTTTGCTAAAAAGGGCGCCGTTATAGCCCTTGAAAGAGTCCAGTAGTTTTGGATGAAATAGATTCATTGGAAGGGGATCTTCAGGCTATACGACTGCCAACCCAATAGGCTATAGCTGCGGATAAGGCTGTAACAGCAGACCCCCAAGCGATGTCTACAAATGCCAATCGCATTGGAAAATCACGAATGACTGCAAGGTTGGTTAAATCGTAAGTCATATAGCAAAAGAAGCCAAATAGCGCGCCATACTGAAATGCATATATCCAGGACTGTTTGGAGATTGCTGGAAGAATGACAAAAATTGATGCACCCAGTGCATAGAGGAGATAAAAAGCTAGTCCTGCCAGCAATTTAGGCTCATTAGCCATCAGTGAGCCCATTTCGTCGCGATAGAGGTTCTTGGCGATACCAAGCAGCCAAATCAAATCAATGACGACTAGCGAAAGTAGAAATGAAAAATACACTGCAAAGTACCTGAGCAATTCAGTTTCCTTTTTTATGCTTTTACAGTTAAATAAAGATTATGATGGAATGAGTGAGGTCAGGGTTTAATTTAACAGGAGTCAATATGTTCAAGCACCTATTAGTACCGGTTGATGGATCCGATGTAAGTAAAAAGTCCTTAAAAAAAGTGGCTGAGTTCGCTAAGGCAGATAAAGCTTCTGTCACGTTAGTCTATGTTTCTGATCCAATGCCGCCGATGGTGTATTCCGACAGCACTATGGGTTATGGAATTACTCAAAAAGATCATAAAAAGGTATGCGAAGCATTTGCTCAGGACATCTTTAAAAAGGCTACCGTTGCATTAGGCGCTGGTCTTAAGGTTAATACCCTCCATGTGCCCAATAGCAATTTGGCTGAAGGTATTTTGGAGGGGGCTAAGAAATCTAAGGCCGATGTCATCATGATGGCTTCACACAAGCGTACTGGGATTAAGAGTGTTTTATTAGGCAGTGAAACGCATGAAGTGATTGTGCATTCCAAATTACCAGTCTTGGTTCTTGGTTAATATTGAAGCTCTTAAAAGATGAAGGGGTCCTAATGGACCCCTTTTATTTGCGCAGCATTTTTAATTTTAATAAATGACTAGTTCACTAGCGGCGTACCTAGCAACAAAATTTCTCTGGTGAGCAGGCCGCTATCACTATCGCGCATATTCCATAAATCTAGCTGAGTTTTTGTAGCGTAAGGGTCGACATAGACTCCATCTTTTCTTAATTCAAAATGTAGGTGTGGTCCAGTAGATCGTCCGGTTGATCCAACGTAGCCAATTTCTAAGCCACGCCGCACTTCATTGCCTACCTCTAGCTCTACGTTGTAATTGCTTAAATGGGCATAGTAGGTGCGATAGTTTCCAGGGTGCTCGAGAATAATGAGATTGCCAAACGCGCCGCTAAAGCCCAGATGCACTATCTTGCCTGTGGCTACGCTAAAGATTGGCGTCCCAGTCGGGGCTGAATAATCAATCCCCATATGAGTGCGATACCTCTGTTTAGGTGTCGCAACGGGAGCCCCATTCTTTGAAGGTGCGGCTTTCTTACTGGAGGCGCGCACGCTGCCAACACCTCGGGAGATGCGTCGATAGCTCAGGGGGTTGGTCCAAAAGGTGCGCTCGATCGATTCTCCGCCGGCGGTATAAAAGCCACCTGGAATATCGCTTCTTTCAACCCAAAATGCACTTGAAAATACTTCGCCAGATGCTGGGTCAATAATTTCTGCAGCCCATATTTGTGCCCAACGTTCTTTATCTCCAAAGTCTACAATCAGGCGAACAATGCTGTTCGTATTTTCAAGTGCATTATTTTCTTCGGGATAAATTTGCTTGATGACAGAGTTCAGCTCCCAAACTAATTCAACTGGTAATTTGTCGCCCACCTTTTTAGGGTCGTATAAAACATCACTTAGAGCTAACTGAATTTCTGTAAATCGCTTTGACTCATCCTTTAAGTAGTCTTGTTGGATCAAGAAGCTGCCAGCTGCAGAAGGTGTAAAAGTCCAAACCTCTGTCTTGGCATCTTGCATGGGACCATTCATAATGCTGAGCGATTCGAAGCGATTGCGACTTCCCAAAGCTAAGGCATAAGGAATGCAATTGCCGCGCATCCGATCAAGAAACCCTTTAGTTTGGGATTTAAAGAAATCATTGAAGTTGCCATCGTCAAGACCTAGATTGGTCGGGAGATTTTCTTCGTTATAGCTACGGCGTAGGCAGCCGCGTTGGACACGATAATCTAAGTTCGCACCGCCTTGACTGCTGGGGGCGCCCTCAATCCGTTTGAACAGCTGAGGATTTAAGCTCATGCTTTTAGTGCCGCGACTGAGTGAATTTTCCTTAAGCTGAATCCCGGCCTGCTTATTACTTGTGCTGGCAACTTTTTGTTTTATCTGAGGGGTTTTGCTTGCTTTACCAGTTTGACTTGCTTGTTGCGCTTGCGCGCTGGATATGAAAACGATCAGAGAGAGTCCGATAACGTTGATTACATTCCTCAGCAAGTAAGGTAAGGAGCTCACTTTTTTATTCACCACTCAATTATCCAATATTGTTCCGAAAGATCAGCGTATTTAAAGTATGCTGTGCTGCAACAATAT